>QMVQ01000030.1 GCA_003661185.1 Candidatus Alkanophagales archaeon
CCCACTCCTCAAAATTGAAAGGCTGATGAGCTAAAGCAACCTTGACGCCACCCCTCACTCCTTTCACCCTTATTCTCGCCCAGTATTTAGCTATTTTCGTGTCCCTTCTTTGAATATCTATCAAATCTTTTCTTATTGGAACACCTTTCATCCGCATCGCTTTCTTGTATAGCCACTTCTCATCTTGCTCGTTTTCTGAATCTACACTTCTGTCTTCTCCCTTTTCGAGCCAGTGCTGGAAGTTATCATACTCCCTATCGAGTAACTCCCTCTTCCGCTTCGTCAGACCTACGAGCTTGCACCTGACCGTCTTCCTTACTTCCATCATTTTTAGTATAATCTTCTTACTTAAAAACTTTCCCACACACCTCCCCTGCTGCCGCCTCCTTAAGGAGGGGATTAGCAGCAACGTCGTCCTAAAAATTTAGAAAAAAGGAAAAGAAAAAGGACAACCTTGCTCTGAGGTGGCTGCTCTTCCCATATCATAAACCCAACTCTGCTATCGCCTCGTCATAGAGCGTCGTGTTGAATAGATCGTCTCTTGTGAGCAGTCTTTCCGTGTAGCCGAGTTCGTAGAGAACTCTTGCATATTCAAGGGTGCAGTTAAGCCCTATGTATGGGTCATAGACCCATGTTCCGTCCCATGTGTCGAGCGAATACTCAACCTGAGAGACTTCCCAGCCACACTTCCTTGCATAAACCTCGGCAGCTTCGTCAGGATGCGCCCTGCAGTATAACGTTGTATTTATGTGTGTCTTTATAATCTGTTTCACAATTTCAGGATGTTCTTCCAATAGCTTTTCGCTGACGAGGAGGCAGCAGCAGGCATGATTCGGCCACATCTTGCCGGAAGGCACGACCATCACGCCGCTCCCTTCAAGCTCGATAATCGCCGGATATGGCTGCGGCAAGAAAGCAGCGTCCACAGCACCAGCGCCCATTGCGGTGACGGCGTCGCCGGGGCCCATGGCTACGATATCAACGTCCTTTTCGGGGTCTAATCCGTTTTCCAGTAGCCATCTCTTCAAAATAGTGTCCTGAATGGAGCCGGGCGGGAACGTTGCTATCTTCATGCCACGCAATTTTTCAGCGGTAAAATTCTCGGCAAGCTCGGGCTTCACGACGAGGTGCGAGCCGTTTATCTGGACTCCTGCTACAATCTTCGCCTTAAGACCCTTATCGATGGCAGTGATTGGGGGCGTCGCACCGACGTAGGCGACGTCGATGTCGCCGGCGAGCATCGCTTGCATCTCTGGCGGTCCCGATGGGAATTCCGCCTCAGTGACGCAGACCACGCCGAGCCTCGCAAGGTCGTTCTGCCACCAACCTTCCTCCATCGCCACCATGAACGCAACTTGATGCGTGCTTGGCTGGTAGCCGAAACGTATCGTTATCCCCTCCTCAGGAGGTGGAGCGATGCAGCCGAGAGAGAACGTCACAACTATTACCAGCAGACAAAAGACGATTGCCTTCTTCATCGGCTTTCTTCTTTGCCGAACAGATATTTATACTTAATGACCGTTTATAGGGAGGAGGTAAACGGCGCCTGTTAAGGGGTGTGTTTCCACTATTACGTCCACGCCAAATGCCCTTTTTATATTCCCTCTCGTTAAGACTTCCTTTGCGGCACCTGCCGCGATTATCTTGCCGTCGTTCAGCAGGACGAGTTCATCGCAGTAACCAGCTACGAGATTCAGCTCGTGCGACGCTATGATCACGACAAGCTTTTTCTCTACAGCAAGTCTCTTTATGATTTCCATTATTTCAAGCTGGTATCTCAGGTCGAGGTTTGCGGTCGGCTCGTCCAACAGCAAATACTTCGGCTGCTGCGCCAGTGCTCTTGCGATAAAAACCCTTTGGCGTTCGCCGCCGCTGAGCGTTGTGATCGGGCGGTCGGCGAGGTGCCAGCAGTCGGTCAGCTGCATGCACCCCTCCGCTATTTTTAAGTCCTCTTCCTTTTCAAATTCAAAACGGCGGAGGTGCGGATTCCTGCCCATCAACACGACTTCCAAGGCGGTGAACTCGAAGTTTGCGGGCGTCTCCTGCGGGACGACCGCAAGCTCCCGTGCGAGCTCCCTGACTGAGAACTCCGAGACCCTCTTGCCGTCGAGGAAGACGACACCGCCGTTAGGCTTGAGTGCCTTACTAATAATTTTCAGGAGCGTCGTCTTGCCTGAACCGTTCGGTCCGAGCAAGCCGACGAGCTTTCCGCATTCTATCCTTAAGCTCACCCCTTCGAGTATTTTCTTCGTCTGCCTCCCGTAGCCATAGCTAAAATGCACGTCTACAACCCTAAGCATAACCCATCTCCCTCTTACGCCGCAGCAATAAGTAAATAAAGAAGGGAACACCTGAAATCGCAGTGATAAGCCCGACGGGGAGCTCCAAGGAGGAAACTCTCACAAGGGCATCCGCCCATATCAAAAAGGACGCACCCACGAGCGCCGAAGCGGGCAGAAGGATACGATGGTCAGGACCGACGACAAGACGGACGGCGTGCGGCACCATAAGCCCGACGAAGCCGATGGTCCCGCTGACTGCGACTGCCGACGCCGCTGCCACCGCCGCAAGCACCAAAATCGCACGCTTCACAATCTCGACCTCGATGCCGACGTGCAGGGCGCTTTCTTCACCGAGGAGCATGGCGTTGAGGTCGCGTGCGAAGAAGTAAAGAAGAAAGGTGCAGGCGACTATAGGGAAAACAGCAGCCTCGACCCGCCCCCAGCTTGCGAGCCAAAGCCCACCCAGCATCCACGAGACTATCTGATGCCAGTCCCGAAGCGTTAAGTAAAGGATAAGCGTGGAGATGGAGTGGAACAGGAAGGAGGTGGCAATTCCCGCAAGCAAGAGCGTGTCCACCGGAATTTTGCTGCCAGTCCTTGCGATGTTATAAACGAGGAAGACGGCGAGGAGCGAGCCGAAGAATGCAAAGACTTGCTTTGCGTAGGTGCCCGCAAGCAGCGAGAGCGGCAGGCAAAACGAGAGCGTAACGCCGAAAAGCGCACCCGAAGAGATTCCGATGACGTAGGGGTCAGCCATCGGATTTTTGAAAAGCCCTTGGAGCGCCGCGCCAGAAATTGCGAGCGCCGCGCCTACAATGGCGCCAAGAACGACTCGTGGCAGCCGTATTTCAAAAATTATTAGTTTTTGTGTCTCAGCAGCGGCGTCCGCATGCACACCGAGCTCTAATCCGAACTTGTTTAAGAAGTCGCAAGCAGCGAGCTTGAAGGCGTTAAGAATCGCAGAGGGGCTTATATATGTGGAGCCGACGGCGGTTGCGAGCACGACGCTCAACAGCAATGCCAGAGTGAGCACTAAAAGCGTAAGCCGCCAGTGCCGCACCCTCTCCAGTAAGTATGCGTGCTTTACGCCCTCCCCGACGACGTGCGCGCTCGTCTCCAGCACCCATACCCCGATTGCCATTTAAGTAAAAAAAGATTTTGTTTTGTAAAAATGAGTTAAGTAGCTTCTAGGGTGGCGGCGTTCCGCGGGCATGCTACGTTGCACGCTACGACCTGTAACATTAATTAGCAGTAGTCCCGATGAATGAGCAGATGCAGCTCGGCACGACGGTTTGGTATGGGGACCGCCCGTTTGAGGCGGCGGTGCGGAAGCTTCATAGCATCGGCTTCGACTATTTCGAGCTTGCTCTCGACTACCCGCTCCCAGGATGCATGAACGCCGCCGCAAAAGCATCCTTGAAGGCACTCCTGCGGGACTTGGGAATGAACGTAGCGTTCCACGCTCCATTGGACATTTTCGTTGCGCAACCACGTCCGGAAATATTTGAAGCTAGCCTTAAGGTCATGTTGAGGAGTGTAGAGTTCGCCGCCGCCTTCGAGCCGCTATACTTCAATTTCCATACTACGTTCCGAGTTTCGACACACTTCTTTAAAGACGTCCGTGAGCGGATTAAGGAGTGCGGGCTGGCGGCGTGTAGGGAGATTGCGGACGCCTGCGGGAGTCTGGGCTTCCCTGCATGCGTGGAAAACGTGTTCGTACCGCTTGAGCACGCTGACCTTCTCGCCGAAGCGCTTAATTTCGAAAACCTTTGGCTCACCTTCGACGTCGGGCACGCCATCCTCGCAGAAACTGCACATGAGAAATGGAGCGCTGCCAAAAAAACAACGGCAGCGGCAACGAAAACTACGAATGCTACGACGAAAACGACTGCGCAACGGTCTGTGGTTGCAACGCACGCCGACGCTGGCAGCTCGGCAGGCGAACTGAAAGAAAAAGCTCTGATTTACCTTGAATCTTGGCTCTCCCGCTTTGGGGGCAAAGTTTTAGTCGTGCACCTCCACGACTGCGCAACGGTCAGCGGAGGCTTCGAGCGTGGCGTGCCGAGCGTGGACATACGGCTGCAAGACCACATCTCGCTCGGACGGGGCGAGCTAGACATCCCCGAAATTCTGAAAATGTTTGGTAGCTGCGAATACATGCTCATCGAGACCTTTTGGAAAGACAAGCATAGACTGAAAGAAGTTAGCTATGAGGATTTGTATGAGAATCTGACTTTCGTCAGATACACCTTACAAAAGCGAGCGAAGCTTTTTTGCTACTGAAGTATATGGAAAAAAGGAGAGCGTGAGATGAAAGAATATGATGTCATCATTGTAGGAGCGGGACCTGCAGGGCTATTTGCGGCAAATGAGCTCAAGGGCAGAGCAAACGTCCTCATAATTGACATGGGGAAAGGTGTTGAGGAGCGGAACTGCCCGATGGAGCTGACTGGCGTCTGCGTGGGATGCGAGCGCTGCGGCATCATGTGCGGCGTCGGAGGCGCCGGGACTTTCTCGGACGGCACTTTGAACTTGCGTCCGGACATCGGCGGCGACCTTGCGGAGATTTGCGGTGACGAGGAGCTGGGGTGGTGGCTCGTCAGATACGTTGATTCCGTGTTCTTGAAGTATGGGGCGCCGCCTGAGCTTTACAAGGGCGAAAAAGAGGAGATAGAGGAGCTAAAGCGGCGAGCAATGTCTGCAGGCGCGAGGTTTGTCGAAATAGACCAACGACATATAGGCTCCGACAACGCCAAATCTGTCATAAAAAACTTTGAAGCTGACCTGCGGAGCGAGGGCGTTGACTTCTTGTTAAACACTAACGTCGTGGACATACTTGTCGAGGGGGGGAAATGTAAGGGCGTAGTCATCGAGAACGAGAGCGGAAAAAGTTTGGTAATGGGAAAATGCACGCTTCTCGCCCCCGGGAGGGTTGGAGCGGCGTGGATGGAAGAAATCGTCAAGAAGCACGGAATAGAGGCGGCGCACGCCGGCATTGATATTGGGGTGCGTGTTGAGGTGCCTGCCATCATCATGGACCCCATAACGAAAATAAACAGGGACCCGAAGTTCCATATAAGGACGAAGCGTTACGACGACTTTGCAAGGACCTTCTGCACGAACGAGCATGGTTTCGTCGTGAAAGAGGTTTACGATGGCTTTGTTGGCGTGAACGGGCACTCTCTGAAGAATAAAAAATCAGAAAACACTAACTTTGCGTTCCTCGTGCATGTCGAGCTTACAGAACCAGTTGAGAACACCACGCTTTATGGGCGGTCGGTCGCCATGCTCGCAACCACCATCGGCGGCGGCAAACCCCTCATCCAAAGGATGGGCGACTTACGCAGAGGGCGCCGCTCCACTTGGGACCGGATAAAAAGGAATTTGGTGCAGAACACGCTCAATGACGTCACGCCCGGCGACATTTCGATGGCGCTCCCGCACCGCATCACCATGGACATTATTGAGGGCTTAGAGAAACTTGACGAGGTGATTCCGGGCGTCGCCTCCGACTCCACGCTCCTTTACGCTCCCGAAATAAAATTCTATGCAATGAGGATAAACGTGAACAAGAACATGGAGACGTCCATCGAAAATTTGTTCGTGGCGGGCGACGGCGCCGGTCTTTCAAGAGACATCGTGAACGCCGCCTCCACCGGCGCCCTCGCGGGCTGGGGCATCAAGGAAAAGTTAGGTATCGGTTGAGGGCACCATGATTCTAAGCCCGTTCGTAACGGCTGAGGGGAACGAGTATGGAAAATTATGGCGGTTGGAGTTTTAAAATTTTAGATGTTAACCTCAGCAACGAAAACATAAAGGAGAAAAAGCTCGATGTGGAGACTGCACGCAAGTTCTTAGGTGGCAGGGGGCTTGGCGTAAAGATTCTCTGCGATGCCTCTCGCAAGCACGGTATCTTCGGGGCTTTAAGCGATAAAAACCCGCTGGTTTTTGCCGTAGGTCCGCTCACGGGCTTGGCGCCGATGTCCGGGCGGCACGTCGTCATCTCGAAGTCGCCGCTCACCGGCACCGTCTTTGATTCCAGCGCTGGTGGCTTCTTCGGCGTCGAGCTAAAGTTTGCAGGCTACGACGCTGTCATCGTGCGTGGGCGTGCCGAGCGTCTTGTTTATCTGGAAATTGAGGACGAGCATTGCGAGATAAGGGATGCAGAATTTTTAAAAGGGAAGAATATTGCGGAGACGACGGCAGCGCTAAGCAGAGATGGGAGCAGGGTAGCGTGCATCGGGCGTTCGGGCGAACGCCTCGTGAAATTCGCCAACATAATGAGTGACATGCGTCATGCTTGCGGGCGTGGAGGGCTGGGAGCGGTCATGGGCTTTAAAAACTTGAAGGCGCTCGTCGTACGTGCCGGTCGTGAGCGGAAGGCGTGGTGGAAGCAGAACGGCGTCGCCGACGCCGAAAAGTTCAAGGAGGCGAGAGAGGAGGTGATGCGACTGTTGCGGGCAAGTCCGGTGCTGAAAGCGCTTTCCTACTACGGGACGGCAGCCCTCGTTAACCTCGTGAACTACATGCGCATCATGCCGACGTTCAACTTCCGCCGCAGCTTCTTCGAAGCCGCCGAGAATTTGTCGGGCGAGACGATTCGAGAGAAATACGAGTTGCGGAGCCGCTCCTGTTACGGTTGCTTCGTTGCTTGCAAGCACTTCACGAAAGCAGGCGTTAAAATTCCTGAATACGAAACGCTTTGGGCTTTCGGTCCGGACTGCGGCAACTACGACCTCGAAAAGGTCATAAAGGCGAACGAGCTTTGCGATGACTATGGCATCGACACGATTTCGTGCGGCGGGACGCTTGCGTGTTACTTTGAGTTAATAGGACGTTTTGACGCCACCGACGCAAATGCTGGCAAGAACACGGGCGTGGACATCGTGCAGCTCGTTAAAAGCGTCGGCGAGCGAGAGGGAGTCGGCGCCGAGCTTGCGGAAGGCTCGTTACGGCTCGCAACAAAATACGGGAAAAAAGAGGTAAGCATGAGCGTGAAAGGCTTGGAGTTGCCGGGTTACGACCCTCGTGGCGTTTTCGGACAAGCGTTGGCGTATGCGACGTCGAACCGCGGCGGCTGCCATCTCAGAGCCTATATGGTTTCGCCTGAAATCATCGGGAAGCCGAAGCTCGTGAACCGCCTCACGTTCGACGGGAAGGCGGCGCTCGTCATCATCTTCCAAAACCTCGCCGCCGCTATAGACTCTTTCGTGCTGTGCAAGTTCTCGTCGTTTGCGTTGAGCGAGGAAGAATACGCAAAGCTTTTAAGTGCAGTAACCGCCTCCGATTATAAGGCAGAAGACGTGCTAAACATCGGTGAGCGAATCTGGGGTTTGGAGCGCATGTTCAACTTAAAGCATTTAAGACGGCTCGAAGACACGCTTCCGAGGCGGTTTTTCGAGAGCTTGGACGAGAGGGCGTTTAAAAAGGCTCTCCAAGAATACTACCACTTACGGGGGTGGGGCGCCGATGGAATTCCTACGACTGGGTCCTAAGGGCTACGTGGCTGAAATTTTCAGCTCGTTCCAGGGCGAGGGGCCCTACGTCGGACGCCGCCAAATATTCGTGCGGTTTGCGGGCTGCAATCTGAACTGTGTTTACTGCGACACGCCCTACGCCAAGGAGCATACAAAGCTCTGCAGCATCGAATTCCACTCCGGCGAGAGACGAGAGGTGAAAAACCCGCTGAGCGTGACGCAGGTCGCTGACAGCGTGCGTCGCCTCCTGACACCTGACGTCCACAGCGTCTCCTTCACCGGCGGCGAGCCACTGCTCCAAGATGCTTTCGTGGTGGCAGTCGCAAAGTCCTTAAGAGAGAGGGGATTGAGCACGTATTTAGAGACAAATGGGTTCTCGGCGGAACGCCTCAGCAACGTCATCAAGCTCTTCGACTTCGCTGCTATTGATGTAAAGTTGCGTGAGCACCTCCCCAGCGACGAAGGCTACGAAAACCTCTACGAAAACGAGCTTAAATGCGTCAGAATCGCAATAGAAAGCGGAGTTGAGACCATAGTGAAAGTAGTGGTGCTTGGGAAGGGGGACTTAGGCGATGTGAAGAAGCTCTGTGAGGACATTTCCGAGTTTGCAACTGCCGCCCCGAACTTTTACTTCGTCATACAGCCCGTCACCTCGCCTAACGGAATTAAACTCTCAGCAAGCGACCTATACGGATTTTCAGAAGCCGCAGGTGAGTTCTTCAAGGACAGGGTAATGGCCATACCGCAGGTCCATAAGCTGCTGAAGGCGCCTTAGAGCACACTTACGCCGCTCTACAATATGCCGCCGTCAGAACCATTGGTCTATCCTCGTCTGTCCCCGCTCAACCTCCGCAGTCATTTTTCCCCTCGCTTTTGCCCTTTTCCTCCGCTCAGCCCCACTGCGCTCGGCGGCGCCGCCCTTTAGCTTTTCAATTGCCTTTTCGACACGTTCCTCCGAGAAGTCGTGCTCGTCGCACAGAAACCTTTTTATTGCATCCTCGTCAGGCACTGCCCACGCAAGCTTGTAGTCATCGGTCACGTCCGGCTCCAAGAAGATGCGACGCACCTCCTCGTAGTCTTCGATTTCCTTGCCGATTGCGGAGAGGGCGGCTTCGAGGCTCCCGTGCTCCTTTATCAGCTTGAGCGCCTTCTTTGCGCCGATGCCCTTAATGCCGTCGTTGAAGTCGGTGCCTATGAGGATAGCAATGTCCACGAGTTGCACTCTTGTGATGCCAAGCTTTTCGAGCTGACTCAGCTCTATAAGCTCAGGACTTATTTCAACACGCCGTCCTGACGGCAGTTTTCTTTTCCTACTGATGCTCAGGTTTCTGACGAGGAGAGGGGCGCCGAATAGCAAAGAGTCGTAGTCCTGCGACGCCACATAGTCAGCGTCGCCCCGCCGCACGATGTGAGCCGCCTGTGCTTCCCCCTCCGAGGGCGCCTGCACGCACGGTATGCCCATATAGCCGAGGAGCGTCTTTGCATCCCGTATTATGGCTTCATCGACCTTCGCCGACGCCTGTGCATATTTGAAAGCTTCTTCAGGCGCTACTTCTTTGAGTTCTTCCCAAAGCCGTCGAGCTTCTTCTCGGTGCGCCGCCCGCTTTTGGAGGGTTTCTGCCTTCAGCCTGTGCGGCTCGCCGTCGAAGACGAACACTAACTTTATTCCTGACTCCACAAGATTAGATGTTCGGTAAATCAAACCTGAGAGATGGGATGTGATTCTGCCCTTTGAATCCATGAGGGGCGTGCCGTCGGGTTGCCTTATTATGCTGAGGAATTGGTAAAGGGTATTATAAGCATCTACCGCCACAACCCTACCGGCGAGGCTCCCAAGACTCAGCTCTTTAGGCACGAAAAGACTGCCTATGTCCACACCCATTATCCAATTATTCTTTTGATATCTTAAGAATACTTGCCTACTATCAATACTTACACTAAATCCGTTTCAGGGTCTTAACGGCGGCAGATGTTCGAGCTGAGTTGCGTGCGAGGGTAAGCTTCGACCCCAACACTCATGGCTAAGACTTACCCTCGGAGCTGAAGATCAATGCTCCTTTGAAATGAACGCACCCCTTAAAGGGGATGCATCCACGCACGGTGGAAGAGGCGTCCACGAACTTCAATCGCACCGTCGAGAGGAGGGTAACGGTGCGTCACACATACTTTATCATACGGAACTCCTTCATCTTCTTCAGGAACTCCGCAACGTCCTTCTTCAAGGTCTCACGGTCAACGTCGTATTCCGCACAGATTGCATCTTCTATGTCCTTGACCGTGTGCTCGCCGTCGCACATCTTCACTATCAAAGAACCAACCTCGTTCGCCTCGTAAAGCTTCCCCTTCCTAACGTCCATCACTATTATCCCGGTCTCACTCTCTCTCGTTATGTATTTCGCTTTCTCTTCTATGCTAAACGTATCTTTGAGCTTGGGCTTCTTATTTTCCTCCATCATATTCACACACCTCTTAGCAATAGATCGCTTTGGAGTTGGGCACTACCACTAATCCTCCAACCTTCCTATTTAAAAATTTTCTTTCATACCCAACACTTATTATCCTAGCCCTAAGTTTAGTATATGTTGCTGCCTGAGCCACAAAGGGAGGGGAAGATTTTCTTAGAGGAAGCAATACGCAAGAGAAAATCTCGTCGGCGGTTCAGCGTGCGCAGCCTGACGGCGGCGCAGCTCTCCCAACTTATATGGGCAGCGAAGAAAATACCGTCGGCGGGCGCCCTTTACCCCTTGGAGTTATATGCCGTCATCGGGAAAGACTGCGTTGAGGGTGCAGACGCCGGCGTCTACCGTTGCGAAATAGGCAGGATAACGTTGCATAAGCCTGGTGACTTACGATTAGAGCTTGCTAGCGCCTGCCTCCACCAGATGTTCATCGCCGAGGCGCCGGTTTCGTTTGTCATCGCTGCCGAATACGAGCGGACGACCCGAAGATACGGCGAGCGTGGCATCAGATACGTTTTGATGGAAGTGGGGCACGCCGGTCAGAATATATACTTACAGTGCGAAGCTTTGGGGCTCGGAACCGTAGCAATAGGCGCCTTTTATGATGACGAGGTCTCATCGGTCCTAAACTTGCCGAAAATGCACCGCCCGCTCTACGTCATGCCCGTCGGGTATGCAAGAGAGCTTTAGTCAAAATTGGAAAAACAAGATGGAAAAAATAAAAAAAAGTTATTTCAAGCAACTGAGATTTCCGTAAAACCGAGGTCGCTGATGACGTTAGTAAGTGGCATGTTTGTGGCTTTTGCCAGCGTCGAGGGCGAGTATATGCAGGTAGCAGCGTCCGTAGCCACGATGTCGGCGCCGCTGCGTAGTTGCGCATACCAGACGAGCGCAAACGGCGCGCCTCCCCAGTTGCTGACGGATATGCTCATGCTGTACGTGCCGTCGTAGCCCGGTGGTATTGACAACGTGCTTATCTCCCTCCAGAAGCGGAACTGCGGTATACCTACGTAGATGTCGAGAGTTAGTGCGCTGTCCGTGGGGTTCGTTATGTCGTAAGAGACTATCATAGTATCGCCAGGCGAGTATTCCCACGTGTTTGTCGAAACGGAGACCTCAGGCTCTGCCGCAGCACCATATTCCAAGGCGTTCCTTATTATCGTCTTGAGGATTGTGTAATCGGACGCCCACGTCCAGTAGTCTTCGGCAGGCGAATTTATGAACCATATCAAGATGCCGCTTCCGATGTTCTTCGTCACGAGCGCCGGGTATCCATCGCCGTTCTCAGCGACGACCGTCGCTGTAGCGTCCGTTATCCTTAGCATGTAATAAGTGGCG
>QMVQ01000031.1 GCA_003661185.1 Candidatus Alkanophagales archaeon
AGGGCACCATCATCACAAAGCTCCCAGACGGCAGAGATCTTCGCCTTAGAATCCGAAAGGAAGACGTGGAGCACGTGCGGAAGCTTGCGGGCATGGACGGCGTTTTCATCCTTGAGAAACCGAAAGACATCCTCAAAGTTTTTGAAAAACATTTCAAAAGCGAGGGGGCTAAACCCTACTCTCTATCGAGAGAAGAGGCTCCGTCTTTCTGGAGTTCGCATGAAACCCTCTGAGTGCTATGATGCGCTTTCCATTCAGCACACTAACGACACGAACAATACGTTAACGGCTACGTCGTGCTTCGTTTCCACGAACGAAGCTGAACTGTTTATCTCCGACAATGGCATCATATGGAAATATCAAAACTTAAAAAGGATGAACGAGGCTGTTGAGTTTGAGCTGTGGGAAACGAACGGTCTCAACGCTACGAGAGGCGTCGTTGCTGAGAAGGTGGATTTCCTGAGGAGAAGTCTAAGCTTGACCGTGGGCGAAGTGCGACGGTTCCAAGGATTAAAGAAATAAACAGTGAGAAGATAAAAGCAACCGGAAGTTTCATATATGATGAATATATATTCATTGGTGGGAAAATGCCAAGGCGGCGGTGCCGTTTCGTGGGCTTCCAGCCGGGTTTCAGCTACTTCCAGCCCGTCGGGGCTATGATGGGCGAGGTCGTATTGAAAGTAGAAGAGCTGGAGAGCTTACGACTAAAGGATTTGCTTGGGCTTGAGCAGAGTGAGGCTGCGAAGGAGATGGGCATCTCGCAGCCCACGTTCCATAGAATATTAAAAGAGGCTCGTAGGAAGGTTGCGGATGCCCTCGTCAACGGCAAAGCTCTCAGAATCGAGGGCGGCGACTACGTGCTCAAGACTGCGGCGTGGGGCGTTCCGCCGTGTAGACGCAGGAGACGAGGACCGCCGTGGCAGCCTTAGGTGGTGGTGGCGATGGAAGAAGCCCGTAAAGAAATAGAGAAAAAGATGGAGAAAATAAGGCATAAAATCGTAGTGATAAGCGGAAAGGGTGGCGTGGGTAAGACGACGGTTGCCGTTAATCTTGCGGTCTCACTTGCGAGGAAGGGTTTGCGGGTCGGGCTTCTCGACGCCGACCTGCATGGTCCGAACGTGCCAAAGATGCTTGGCGTCGAAGATGAACGTCCGACTGTGGAAAACAACGAGGTCGTCCCTGTGGAGTCGCAATACGGTGTCAAAGTCATGTCCGTAGGCTTTTTGCTCTCAAGTAAAGACTCGCCTGTAATCTGGCGGGGTCCCCTGAAAGCGACTGCAATTCGGCAGTTCCTCAGCGACGTTCGCTGGGGCGAGCTTGATTATCTCATCGTGGACCTGCCGCCGGGCTGCTTGTCCAGCAACACTCGAATACTCACGCCGCGCGGTCAATTCCGCATTTCTGAAGCCAAGGCTGGCGTCCCTGTATATTGCTTTGACGGCGAGCGTGTTATGAGCCGCCGGATTTTGGACGTCATCCCGCAGGGCGTCGCCACTATTTTCGAGCTTAAGACCGAAAATCACAGCATTAAAGGCACAGCAAACCACCCCATCCTCGTCGCTGAGGATGGACACCTTTCTTGGAAGAAACTTCTGGAAGTCAAGCCCGGAAACGTCGTCCTCGTATTCGAGACGGACGCCGCCTTCGAGCGGCAACCCGCATCGCTGCCGCTGAGCTTTGAAACCGTTGTCAGCATCAGCGCTGCCGGCGTCGATGAGGTTTACGACCTTAGAGTCGAGGGGGGGAACTTCATTGCCAATGGCTTCGTCGTGCACAATACTGGCGACGAGCCGCTAAGCGTTGCGCAGCTCATCCCGAAAATCAGCGGTGCTATCATAGTCACGACGCCGCAGGACGTCGCCCTTCTGGATTCAAGGAAGGCTGTGGTCTTCGCCTCGCAGCTGAACATGCCTGTTGTGGGCATCGTAGAGAACATGAGCGGTTTCATCTGTCCGAACTGCGGCGCCCGCTTTTTCCCGTTTAAGGTCGGTGGCGGGCGTAGGGCGGCGGTGGAGCTCGGCGTCCCGTTCCTCGGAAGCATTCCCTTAGAGCCTCAAATCGTGGAATCTGGCGATGCCGGCGCCCCCTTCGTCGTGAAAAACGTTGAGGCTGCCAAGGCATTTGAGGAAATCGTAAAGAGAGTTAGAGAATTTTTGGGAGACGAGGAAAGCAGCTGTGTGAGCAAATAGAGATGCTGAGCATAACCGTTGTTTACGACAACCACAAGTGCGCAAGCGGATTGACGCCACGCTGGGGGTTCTCGTGCTTTTTAGTGGTTAAGGCGCATGGTGATGCCCGCAGGCTTCTTTTCGACACGGGCGGCGACGGTGCTACGCTTTTGGAAAACATGCAGAAGCTCGGAGTGGACGTAAAAAGCGTGGACGCCGTGGTCATCTCGCACGCGCACGGCGATCACACCGGCGGCTTGCATGCAGTCCTTGAAAAGAACCCCTTCGCTACTGTTTACAGCCCTTCAAAGTTCAGGTTGCGGGCTGTAGAGAAGGAAGTAAAGTTCATCATCGTTGAAGAGCGGACGGAGCTCTTCAACGCCGTTTACAGCACTGGCGCCCTCGGCGGCTTTATAAAAGAGCAAGCTTTGGTCATACAAACCGAAAAGGGCAACGTCGTTATAACAGGCTGTGCACATCCCGGCATCGTCAAGATTTTAAAAGTGGTAAAAAAGGGTTTTGGGGACGTGTATCTCGTGCTCGGCGGATTCCACATGCCGAAAAGCGGCGTGTCTGAGGAATTCAAGCAACTTGGCGTCGTCAAAGTTGCGCCGTGCCACTGCACAGGCATCGCAGCCTCCAAAGAACTTGAAACGGCGTTCGGCTCGAACTTTCTAAAATGTGGCGTCGGGGCGAGAATACAAATGTAAGGCGCAAATGTAAGGCGGAGGACTCCGTATGTTACGGCTAAGCCGCATCGCAAGAAAATTTAAATTTAAATGCCCGCATTTCTATTTACAGCATGGTCATAAAGCATCTCGTAGCGAGTGAGAAAGCAGCCACCATGATAGAGGCGGAGAACAAGCTGCAGTTCATCGTTGACATTAATGCCAACAAAACGCAAATAAAAGAAGAGGTGGAGCAGAGATTCGGCGCGAGGGTCCGTAACGTAAGGACAATGGTAACCCCGAAAGGCGAGAAAAAGGCGATTGTGCAATTTGAAGAAGAGGGGAAAGCGAGAGAGATAGCAACGACTCTTGGCATACTCAGTTGAGGTGTAGAAATGGGTAAGAGACTAATATCACAGAACAGAGGGAAGGGGACTCCCACATACAGGGCGCCGCCCCGCAGGAAAGCGGACTTAACGCATTTAAAAGTGGAAGCCGGACGGACGATAACGTGCGTGCTCACAGAAATCGTGCACGACTCTGCGAGGAACGCTCCGATTGGCAAGGTGAGAGTGGACAGCAAGGAAAAATACATTCTCATACCGGAGGGAGTTGCCATCGGCGATGAGCTCGCATACGGCGACGCCGCCGAGCCCAAGATAGGAAACACGCTGCCCCTCGGCAACATCCCTGAGGGGTTCCCTGTCTGCAATATAGAAATACGACGGGACGACGGCGGGAAGCTCGTGCGAGCCTCAGGGAGCTATGCGACTATCATCTCCCACGAGGGCGACAGAACGCTCGTCCAGCTGCCCAGCGGCGTGAAGAAGTGGTTCGACTCACGATGCTTAGCGACCGTCGGCGTCGTCGCCGGCGGCGGCAGGACCGAGAAGCCCTTCGTGAAGGCAGGCAAGAAATACCACAAGATGAAGGCGAAGGCTGCAAAGTGGCCACGCACGAGCGCTGTTGCGATGAACCCCATAGACCATCCCTTCGGCGGCGGCAAGCACCAGCACGTCGGACGCCCGAAGACCGTCGCTCGTGGAGCGCCGCCCGGACGCAAAGTCGGGAGCATCGCCGCACGCCGAACTGGGCGGGGGAAGCGTAAAAAGTAAAATAATGGTAACGAAAAGTGAAGTGAGATGGCGAAGAAGAGGAAGAAGAAAGTTAAACCGAAGAAGGTAGAGGAATTCGTTTATCGAGGCTATACGTTCGCAAAGCTCCGCAAGATGGGGTTTGAGGAGTTTGCGGAGTTGCTGCCGGCAAGGCAACGCAGAAAGCTTCGGCGTGGACTTAGAGAGGAAGAGAAGAAGCTGCTGGAGAGATTAAAAAAGAAGGACACGGTGCGGACGCATCTTCGGGACATGATAGTGCTGCCGCAGATGGTAGGGAAGACTATCGGAATACACAACGGGAAGACGTTCCAGTATGTGGAGATAAAGCCGGAGATGGTAGGGCATTACCTCGGAGAGTTCGCACTCACACGCAAAAGAGTCGTGCATGGCACTGCAGGCGTCGGCGCCACGAGGTCTTCGAAATATGTGCCGCTGAAGTGACGTGAGTGAGGCGTATGGGACGGCTGAGGTTCTGCGTCGAAGCTGACGACGAGACGTCGGCGAAGGCGATGGCGTGCGAGCTTCACATCTCTCGAAAGCACGCTTACGAGATATGCAACGTCATCAGAGGAATGAAATTCGGCAACGCAAAGAAGTATCTGCAGGAAGTGATCGAGATGAAAAGGGCAGTGCCGTTCAAAAAGCACAAGCGCAAAGTCGGACACCGCCGAGGACTGAACAAATGGTATGCAGGACGTTATCCGGTGAAGGCTGCGGAGGCAATACTGCGGCTGTTAGAAGATGCCGCCGCAAACGCCTCTTATAAAGGGCTCGACCCCGAAGAGATGCGCATTTGGCACATCGCCACCAAAAAGGGGAGGACGATACGAGGCATAATGCCACGAGCTTTTGGCAGGGCGACGCCGAAAAACACAGAAACCGTTACTGTTGAAGTTATATTAAAGGGAGGTGAGGGTGAGCATTGATAGAGCGGACGTTCGTAGAGGAAGGTTTGAAGAAGGTGAAACTCAATGAGTATTTCGTGAAAGAGCTGGACAGGGGCGGCTACGGCGGCATGGAGATCAAAAGAACGCCAATGGGCACGCAGATTACTGTCTATGTGGAGCGTCCGGGCATGGTGATCGGAAAGGATGGCAAGACGATACGGAGAATAACGAAAGAGGTCGTGGACGCTCATGACTTTGACAACCCGCAAATCGACGTGCAGCAGGTGGATTTATCGGAGCTGAACGCTCAGCTCATGGCATCAAAGCTCGCAAAGCTCATAGAGCGGGGCTGGCACTTCCGCCGTGCAGGACGCTCGACGCTCCGCCGCATCATGGACGCAGGAGCGCTGGGATGCGAAATTACAGTTTCGGGAAAGCTCACGGGACCGAGGTCGAGGACTGAGAAGTTCGTCGCCGGCTATATCAAGCACTGCGGCGAGCCTGCTCAGGAGATTGTGGACGAGGGGTTTGCGGTTGCGAAGAAGAAGGCGGGAGTCATCGGCGTTAAGGTGAGGCTAATACGCCCGGATGCCAAGATTCCGGATAGGTTCATGATGGTCAAGCCCGAGCCTGAAGAGCATGAAGAGGGCGTGAGTGCCGAGGAGGCTTGAGTGGACATGGCGCTCCTGAAGATGGACGAGATAAGGAAGATGAGCGATGCAGAGCTACGGGAGGAGCTGCGAGAGTTGGGCATAGACCTGCTGCGAGAGCGGACGAAAATAGCGGCGGGCGGCGCCCTCGAAAATCCCGGGCGTGTTAAAGAGATAAGAAGGACGATTGCGAGGATAAAAACGGTGCTAAGGGAGAGGAGAGGGGGACATGGAAGTCTGTGATAAATGTGGGCTTCCAAAAGACCTGTGCGTCTGTGAAGAGATAGTAAAAGAGCTGCAGCGGGTGAAAGTGAGCACGACGCGGCGGCGTTTCGGGAAGCTGATGACGGTCATTCAGGGAATAAACGCAAAGGACATCGACCTCTGGACGCTTTCTAAGGAGTTAAAAACGCGGTGTGCGTGTGGCGGCACTGTCAAGGACGGACGCATCGAACTGCAGGGCGACCAGACCGAGAAGGTGAAGAAGGTGCTGCGGGAGATGGGCTACACTGTCGAGGAGTAGCGCGATTCGGTGGGGGGTCAAGGTGAGAATAACACCGAAAAACCTGATACTTCATGAGCTTATCGGGCTTAAGGTTGAGGTATCAAACAGCACGAACAAGTGCATGCGAGGGCTGCGCGGCGTCGTCGTTGACGAGACGAAAAACATGCTCGTCGTCGAGAGAGCAGGCGTTAGGAAAAAAATACCGAAACGGGGGAACGTGTTCCTTTTTAAGTTGGGTGACGTTGCCGCCCTCGTAAAGGGTGATATATTAGCGGCGAGACCCGAGGACAGAATTAAAAAGCTTATGAAAATGGCAAGGTGAGTGGGATGGTGAGGGATATAGGGATAAACATAACATATCCCGAGAGGGAGTGTGATGATGAAAATTGCCCGTTCCACGGGAGGCTTCCCGTGCGTGGGCAAATATTCGTAGGCGAAGTTGTTAGCGATACTGCTCCTAAGACTGTCGTCGTGAAACGGGAATATCTGAAAAAGATAAGGAAGTATGAAAGGTATGAACGGCGGACCTCAAAGATTCACGCGCATAACCCGCCGTGTATAGATGCGCAAGTTGGCGACATCGTGAAAATAGCGGAGTGCCGCCCGATAAGCAAGACGAAAAGCTTCGTCGTCGTGGAGAGAATAAAGAAGGCGTAAAGGGGGAAGAAATGAAAGGAATTCGGTCGAAAGTCCCGAGAGCATTGCCGGTCGGCGCCCGTCTGGAGTGCGCAGACAACACAGGAGCGAAGGAACTGCAAATCATCATGGTGAAAGGCTACCGGGGCGTCCTCAAACGCTATCCGGCGGCGGGCGTCGGCGACATGGTGGTCGTTTCTGTGAAAAAGGGCACTCCAGAGATGCGGAAGCAGGTGCTGACCGCCGTAATCATACGGCAGAAGAAGGAAATAAGACGACCTTCGGGGCTGAGGGTAAAATTTGAAGACAACGCAGCCGTCATCACCGACGACAAAGGCGACCCGAAGGGCACGGAAATCCGAGGCCCCGTTGCCAAAGAGGCTATCGAACGCTTCTCCAAGATTGCGTCCGCCGCAAGCATCATTGTTTGATGAGGAAACAGCGTCTGAGGTGGTAATATGCGTTTGAAGTCCACACAGCCGAGAAAGCAGCGGCTCGCCAGATACGAGGCGCCGCCGCACGTCCGCCGTAAGTTTTTAAGCGCGCCGCTGAGCCGGGAGCTTCGTGAGAAATATGGGCGGCGGAACCTTCCTGTCCGCAAGGGGGACACCGTCCGCATCCTCCGTGGCGACTTTAGGGACAAAGAAGGCAAAGTAACCGCTGTTGACGTCAAGCGTGGCGTAATCTTCGTGGACGGCGTCGTTGTCGCAAAAGCGGACCTTTCCGAAGTGCCACGCCCCATACCCCCGTCGAACGTAATGATCACAAAATTGGAGCTGAAGGATAAGTGGCGAGCACGCATCCTCGAACGATAACCAAACGTGCGAAATTAAAAAATTAAGCTCCCGTAGCCTTTTAATTGGGTCAAGGGAGGGGGTTAAGAGCTCTTAAAGGAACTCGGTTTCAGGAGTTTTCATACTCTATTCAGGAGCCTTGCTTCCTATCTGCTCTTCTCACGCCGGTAGTAGTCGTGGATGGCAGCATGTAGCGCCTCGGCGAGTGCGGAGCAGTGCAGCTTTTCGGGCGGTAGCCCGCCCAGCTCTTTTACAACGTCGTCCTTAGTGATTTTGAGCGCCTCTTCGAGGCTTTTGCCCTTTGCGAGTTCGGTGACCATGCTACCGACCGCTATTGCGGCGGCGCAGCCGAACGTCCTAAATTTCACGTCAGAGATGCGCCCGTCCTCCACCTTTATGTAGATTTCAGTGACGTCACTGCACACGGGATTTCCGACACGCCCGACGCCGTCAGCGTCATCAAGCACGCCCACGTTCCTCGGATTCATGAAATGCTCCAGCACCTTCTCGCTGTATTCCATCGCTACCACCTAAAGGCGGATTTTCCGCTGGTGCTTGACGTAGGTCGCATAATCCAGATACCTAACGCTTTTCATAAAGTCCTTGACATCGGGCGCCTTGTCCCGATATTTTTCTATTTCCTCAGTGACGCGGAGGCTGAAGGCGTCGGAGCCAGCACCAGAGCCAAAACTCGTCATTAGAATGCGAGAGCCGGGCGCCGCCTCGTCGAGGATGGCAGCTAACCCTATTAAAACAGCGGCGGAATAGGTATTTCCGATCTTCGTGACGCAGAGCCCGGGGAGCACCTGTTCCTTCCTGAAGCCGAGCTTCGCCGCCGCGCGGAGCGGAAACTTCCCGTTCGGCTGGTGGAAGACCGCATAGTCGAAATAGTCGGCGGAGACGCCCATCTTCCTGAAAAGCCCCTCCGACGCCGAAATCACATGCCGAAAATACGCAGGCTCCCCAGTAAAACGCCCGCCGTGCGATGGATACTTTTGCAGGTCTCGCCGCCAAAAGTCAGGGGTGTCCGTCGTGAAGGAGAAGAAATCTTCAATTCCACGAGGACTTTGCGCTCGTCGTTCTTGCCTATGATAAAGGCGGCACCGCCGGCTGCCGTGGCGTATTCGAGGGCGTCGCCGGGCGACGACTGTGAAACGTCAGCGCCGATGGCAAGCCCGTATTTGATGCGGTCTGCAGAGATGAGCCCGTAACACGCTTGAATGGCGGCGGTGCCAGCTTTGCATGCGAATTCGAAATCTGCAGCGAAGATGGAGGAAGGCGCCCCGATGGCTTCTGCGACGATTGTGGCGGTCGGCTTCACAGCATACGGGTGGCTCTCCGAGCCCACGTAAACGGCGCCAATTTCCTTGCTGTCGAGCGCAACTCGCTGGAGTGCAAACCTCGCCGCCTCCACAGCAATCGTCACTGTGTCCTCATCAAGGTCGGGCACACTCTTCTCCTCGACGAGCAGCCCTTTTTTTATGTCTTCTGGGTTCTCGCCCCACTGCCTCGCTATATCCTCAACTCTAATCCTGAACCTCGGGATATAAACCCCATACGATATTATTCCTATCAAGCTTTTACTCACCCGTGACCTCCTCCCCTCACTGAAAGGGGCATCCACCGGATGCGCGAGGTTGGGGAGTGTGCCGGACGGCGCTCCCCTTCGAGCTGGGTCACGGCAGCTCCTGACCGCAGGTTATACCCACAGCCTCGTTACTCATTCATTGAACGCAAGCTATAAATACTTTTCCCACACTCCTCCCCTGCCCTCCTTTAAAGGGGATTAGCAGCAACATCTTCCTAAAAACCTTCCGAGGGAGCACTACTGCAACCGCATAACAGCCGCTAATCAATCTTGAATCTTAGAAGTGCGGCGATGCCTCCCAGCGCTTTTAGCATTTCTCCGGGCTCGAACTCCGTGCTGAATATCACAACTTCACCGCCTCGCCTCTCAGCCTCTTTTAATAGGGTCTCTACACTCTCTCTACCTGCGTCCCGCAGCCGCTCGTCGCACACCAGAAGCTTCTCAACGGCGCCATAGCTCAGAGCGCTCCTGACGGCAGTGTCCCCATATGCAGCGAGCCCGTCCTTGCTGACTTCTTCCATAAGCTTTTCGATGAGCTGCACTTCTTTGGCAATTCTCTCCTCCCTACATATCTCCTCGACGACGCCTCTTTTCAAAACCTCCCTGAAGCCAGAAAGCCCTATGGAAGAAACGCTTTCAATTTTCATTTTAGCAGCAAGCTCCGGCTCCCTTTCCCGCACGAACGCCAAAAAATCATCCTTCGTAAAGCCGGGACCCGCAACGATGACCGCATCCACGGGAAACTGCCTTAAGGCATTTTTTAACATGCTGAGAGCCTCTCCGAAGAAAGTCCTTCGCTCACCGGCGGAGTCGCTTGCTCCCTTGCCGGAGCCGGCTCTGACGTAAAAAACTTCATCAACGCCGTATTGGCGGACGATGCCGGCGACCGCGTCCCCTTCCTCTATCGTCAGGATAATAACCTTCGGTCGTGCCGCGGCCCGCTCAGCGTCCTCTACCCTTTTGAGCTGATGTTTTTTCCAAGCTTTAATTATGGAGAGCTCGACGCCGGGCTCGATGTTCAGCGTGTGGTAAGAGCCAACGGCGGTTTCCAAGCCGGCTTCAATCACCCCTCTCACTCGGAGACGATTTGCAAACTTGTGAAACTCCACGCTCTCAACTCTTATTCCAAGGCGAACCGTCTTCTTCTCTCCCTTTTCCGGTCGCAGCTTGTCCGTAGCCCTTTCGACACGCCGCTGCGTCGTCGCATACACGAGGTCGCCTGCCTCTAAAATGTGCTTCAGATGCCAAAGGTCGTCCAGCGTCTCCGGAACTACGGAAAGCTCGCCACGCCCGTCCGGCTTCAGCTCCCTTTTCGTCACCCGCATGCGTTTATATTGGGACAAGACAAATATGATGCCGAGTTCTCAGGCACGTTACTGGTTTAAGCCATGTCCCGGAAAAGCTTACAACCAGCAATCACGTTCTGCCCATAGGAGATACCGCCGTCGCCATTCGGAATTTCGTTGTGCGTCAGCAGTCGCACCTTAGCGTCGCCGTCAGCGCCACCGCAGTCACGCCGCCGCACTAAGCTTTCAGCGATTTTCGTGATGGGCTCGTTGTAAGAGACGCCACCCGTCAGCCCTATATTTAAACCATCCCTCTCGGCAAACTCCAAAGCAATGACGACAAGCTCCTCCAGCAAGGCGTAGACGAAGGAGTAAGCAAGAGCCGCCTTTTCAGCATCGCTCAGGCTGGCGGCGATGTGCGGCGGCGCCACCTCGAAGAGTTGCTCGAAAAGCTCCAGCGTCAGAACCTCACGAGCGCCGCCGTCCTTAAGCTTCGATGACGTTTTAAATTCGTGTTTCGGCGTCCCGTTGTTCTTGAGGGCACGCCGCAGCCCCGCATCTAAATACTTCTCAAGCTTCATCGCAGGCTCGCCTTCATAAGTCATGCGGCGACAAACACCGAAGTAGCATGAAAGGGCGTCAAGCACCCTGCCGAAGCTGCTCGTCAGCGGCGCCGTCCTCATAAGCTTCTTTAAAATCTCTTGCTCCCGCTCGCTAAGGTTGAGAGCATTGCCCGCCTCCTCGCCAAGCTTCAGCCTTTCGGCAATTGCAAACACGAACCTTCGGGGGTCTTTTATTGCGGCGTCGCCACCCGGCAGCGGTAGCTCCTGAAGGTGCGCCACCCGCCCGAAATCGCAGAAAGACGCAACGAGAAGCTCGCCGCCCCAGGCATTGCCGTCGCTGCCATAGCCCGTGCCGTCGAGCGTGAGCGCCACGATTCTTGCGTTACCGCCGTCGTTGCCGTTAGTGTTGAGCATGCCATTATCAAGCATTAGTGAAGCAGCGTGCGCCCAGTGATGCTGGATTTCAACGAGTTCCGCATTAAATTCTTCGGCAAGCTCCTGCCCCACTCTTCTCGTTGCGTATCTTGGATGTAAGTCTATGGCAACCGCCGA
>QMVQ01000032.1 GCA_003661185.1 Candidatus Alkanophagales archaeon
ATTCCACGATCTCGACGCCCCGCCCCGAAGGCACAAAGTTAAAGCCCATGAACCAGCGCACGCCGAGCTCGTCGCAAAGTTCTATGATTTTGGGCACCTCCTCGATGTTGAACCTCGTGATCGTCGTGGAGACATCTACGAAGATGTCGCCGCCGGCGGCGACCACGTTCTTAATGCCCTCAAGCGTCTTTTCAAACACGCCGCTCACGCCCCTGAACGCATCGTGCGTCTCTGCGCTGGCGCCGTCGAGACTTATCTGGACGAACTTCACGCCAGCATCGCACATGCGAGCGGCAACATCTTCGCTGATGAGCGTGCCGTTCGTGGCGACGCCCACATACATGCCTTTATCCGCCGCATAGCTTGCAATATCAAAGAAATCTTTACGCATCAGCGGCTCGCCCCCAGAGAATGCGAGGATAGGAACGTCGGCGTCTGCAAGTTTGTCCACGACGAGCATCGCATCTCTGGTGCTCAGCTCTTTTGAGGCTCGAGGGTAGGGGGCGGCGGCGTAGCAGTGCTTACACCGCAAGTTGCACTTGTATGTGAAGTCCCAGACGACGAGGAACGGCGAGCCCGGGACGAAGGGGCGGCGCACGCCGAACTTCTCGATGCCCCTGAGGACGCAAATCAAGCCTTTGCGCCAGTGCTTGTCTTTAAAGCGCTCGCGCACGGCGTCCTCGTCCATGCCGAGCGCCTTGCCGCCTCTTTTTAAGATTCTGGAGATTATTGAGGCTGCAGCCCTGCATTTTACGCAGGCATTTTCTAGTTCACCGACGTACAGATCGAGGGCGACATTCAGCCTCTTGCCACACTCGCACTCTGCATCCAGCAACCACAATAAAGACCTAACGAGCGGGTTTCCGACCACAAATTCCAGAAGCTCAGCATCCTCGGCTCGCATCCTCCCCTCCTATATTTCGAAACATCTTGAAATGTTTGAGGTCTTCACTAATAAAGCTTTCGCGCCGCACATGCTCGGCACGTATCTGAACGCTTTTGCGGAGTTCGTGGCTATGCAGGAGAAGCGCTCGAACGCCGGCGAGACCACCATGCACGTATCGCAGACAACTCTTACGCCGAGCCGCTTCAACTCTTTTATTGCCGCGTTCTCACGCTCTGCGAGCCGTCTTGCAACGAATACGAAAACTTCATGCTTGGACTTAACGCTGCGTAGAAGCCTGCAAAGCTCACGAAGCTCTTGCGTAGAGCAATGAGGGCAGCCGAAGGCAAGAACGGCGTCCTCGGGTATTGAAGCATCAAAAAACTCTTTTATATCTTTCTTCTCTATTTCCACAACCTCTGAAGGCTTCTCGTAGGAGAGAGCTTCGGGAGTTATGCCTTTTTCGCCCTTGACAGCATGGAACATGCCGACACTACCTGTTGCGCCGAGCGCTGCCGAAAGTGCCTTTAGATCGTCGGCATTCGGCATCGTTTTTAGTTTGAAGAAGGGAATATTGTCATCTGCAATTTTCCCGACGAGGTAGCCGAGCGCCCCGTATTCGGCGGCGTCGGAAAGCTCGCACTCTACATCGAAAAGGATGCTCGGCGCACGCTCCTCGTCGAGGTGTAAGCCGTAGAGTGGCGTCTTACCGACGAGGGCGGCGGCGAGCGCCGACGGCGCCCCCTCAAGGTTCGTTCTCGCGCCTAAGACGGAATTCACGTATATGACGGCAGAGGACTCTGCCCACGAGATGTGCTCGCCACGCTCCGGAGCGTATCCGATTAAGTAGGGGGTGCAGGTGCACTCCGGAAGCACGCCGAGCTTCTCGTAAGCCTTAAGAACCTTCATCTGTTTGAGTGCAAACTCTTTGGAGACGCCCAGCTCCCGCCAGCGCTCCTTGTCCATTCCGATAGGGTTGAGTGTTGTCTGCACCTTCACTCTTGCGTCAAGGCTCTCGACAAACTCGTAGGCGTCCCCTATGGTTTTATACGAAGCCCCCGAAACGTGTGCGCTTTTTATTGGGATTAAATGAGGCGCCTCGTTTATATCCCCGAGCGCAACGAGAATTTCCATTGCTTTCCTTAAACTCTCGCCTGCCTCCCCGTCGTAAATTCGTTCTTCTTCTTTCGTTAGATACATTTGACGTTAAATTGGAACTGGCGGCGGATAAGCATTCCGTTACATCGCCGCCTCTAAGGGAAAAGTATCAAGTAGGGAGAAGAGAACAAAAGGTAGGAATGCATGTTCAGACCACTTTAAAGGGTTTGGAGGATTGGACGTTCAGGGACGCAAACACGCAAGAGCACATACATGTGATTCACCCTTATCCTGCAAGGATGATTCCCCAGATAGCACGAAGGCTGATAGAAAAGTATTCTGAGAGGGGTGCCGTGGTTCTGGACCCTTTTTGCGGTAGCGGGAGCGTCTTGGCAGAGGCAAAAATACTGAGACGGCACTCCGTAGGCATTGACATAAATCCGTTAGCTTGTCTGATAGCGAAAGTGAAGACAACACCCATCTCTCCAAAAATTCTCAACAACGCCTTTGGCGAGGTGCGGAAGAAGCTGAAAAGGATAAGCGTCAATAAAGAAAAGCTTCCCAGGTTCTACAACGTAAACTATTGGTTCAAGGCGAAAACGGTTGAGGAGCTCACAGCCATCAAGAACGCCATAGATGCGCTTAGAGGGCAGGATGTGCGGGATTTTTTCTACGTTTGCTTTTCTAAGACCGTGAGAAGTGTTTCATTATGCAGGAGCGGCGAATATAAGCTGTATAGGATGTCTGAAGAGGAGATAAAGCGGTTTAACCCTGATGCATTTAAGGAATTTATAAAAAACGTAAAGGCTGGAATCGAGGGTATGAGGGAGTTTTATGCAAGGTGCGAGCAGGGCGATGTAGCTCGTTCGATTGTGATTAGAGGAAACTCAAGGCGCATCCCCTTAAAGTCGGGATCTGTTGACTTAATAGTGACTTCTCCGCCCTACGGCGACAGCAGAACTACAGTAGCATACGGGCAATTCTCACGTTATTCTTCGTTATGGTTAGGATTTGAAGAAAGGGACGTGAGAGATGTTGATAAGGCTTCCTTGGGAGGAGCGTTTGTTAAATTCAAATCCCGGAATGTTCGATCTAAAATCCTCGATGAAACTCTGCAAGAAATAGTTAAAAGGAGCGTAAAAAGGGCAGAAGAAACTGAGGCTTTTTTCTCAGAGCTATGGGAATGCTTGTCGGAACTTTCAAGGGTTCTTAGGGAAAATGGCTATGCGTGCATAGTCATAGGGAACAGGACTGTCAGCAGAGTTAAAATGCCAACGGACCAAATTATCATGGAAATGGGAAATGAGCTGGGACTTGAGCATGTGCGCACCTATTACCGAAGAATCCCGACAAAGTGTATCCCTTGGGCTAACGCACCTGAAAACATCGCTGGACTGAAATGTGAAACTATCGCCAACGAGAGCATAATAGTCCTTAAAGCTTGACCTTTTGCGATTCTCTTGAGGTCCCAAATATATCCAAGAATTTTCGACACCCAGCTCTTAAACTTCTCATAACTCTGATCGCATATTTGGGAGACCCAAAGAACGATACAAATATATTACCAAGAATCTTGTGAAGTTTTCTGAGAGTATAAGCCTCTTCTCAGATTCTCTCCACCTCACGGACTTCTTGGATACTACCACAGCATATTTAGGATTTAAAGTTTCCACATCAGGAACCACGACGTTTGGCTTTCTCTCATTTATGACGGGCATTTTAGGCGAGGTATATCTATGCCGTTCCTTTGATAATCTTTTTAATGTAAAATTGATAGAGGATTTGGAGATGAAATAAAAATAAGGTTCTTTGAAGCAGATATAAGTAAACGATAGGGCGACGTCAAAACCCGCAAAAATATTAATCAGAGAGCCAACAGAAAATCATGCGTTACGACGTGGTCATCCTTGACATGGACGGCACGATTCTCGACTCGCGGGGCAATGCGGACATTGAATACAAATGGGCATACGACGCCTTCGAACGGACGCTTGCGAGGTTCGGCGTCAGGCTGACGATAGACCAGATAAATGAGTATTTTCTCAAGCCGTTAATTCTCAGAGGGAGGCTAGGGGTTTTGGAGTTTTGCGAGCGTTTTGGGCTAGACTGCGAGCTTTTTTGGAGCTTCAGGGAGCAGGACGTCATCGATGCGAAGATTGATGCGATGCGGCGGGGTGAAATAAAGCTCGTGAATGCCGCAAAGCGAGTGCTTTCGTATTTGAGTCGGAAATACGAGCTTGCAGTAGTCAGTGACTCGCAGCAGGAGTGTGTGGATTTCGCAATGCAGCATTTCGGGCTGACGCCGTTCTTTAAGTTCTGGTATGGGCGGGGGTCGCGCCTTGAAGATATTGACTTCAGGAAGCCTAACCCGCATTACATCAACCTCGTGCTGCATAAGCTCCACACGAGAGAAGCCATTTTGGTGGACGACAGTCAACTTGGCGTTCTCGCTGCGAAACGTGCGGGTATAGCCTCCATTCTCATTTTGAAAGAACCTATGAAGATAAAATACGAGCCCACGCACGTCATAAGGGACCTGACGGAATTAGAGATGCTACTCTAACTCTCTGGAATCTCTCCTCTCCCGCTCCAGCCTCTTGCTAACGCCGCGCGCAGCATTTGCTTCAGAACGGCACGGGCGTTCTTTAGATGCGCCATTGCTCTCCTCAGCTCCTTATTCACCGCCTGCAGCGCTTTCAAATCTTTTTTGTCAGCTCTCGCGAATTTCGCCGCCCCTGCATCGTAACTCTCTCCCGCCTGCCCCAACCAGTAATTAAATTCATCAAGTAGGTCCCTCAGCTCCGAAACATCCTCCCCCGCATTTTCAAGAGCATTAAGTTCGCTCTCGAAACTTGCGGAGAACTGCTGCATCTCTCTTAAGATAATTCCCGTCTGGTTAAGGAGTATAAGTGCGGTGTCATATTCCGCACGCACATGCACGCTCTCCCAGTCCTTCTTTATGCTTTTAGCCAGAGATTTAAGCTCTTTCTTGGTGTTAGCGGATTCTACTTCCGTTTTTTTCTGTTGCAGTTGTGAGAGACATCCATCTAATCTCCCAGTCTCTCCAGAAGGCAAGATTCCCGCACGCTCCGCACGCTCGACATATGGTCTCGCGAGCTGAAGTTCCGCAATCAGGTAATCAATGGCTTTGAGCATGTAGTCTTTTGCAGCCGCCTTTAACTCCGCTTCCCCATTTCTGCATCTTAACTCCTTATATTTCTGTTTTGCGTCCGAAAGCTTCTGAGCCGCGATCATATATTCGTCCTTTGCAGTAACGAGCGCTTTTTTCAACGCTCCACACGACTTACCACCAGCCGCTCCGAATTTCGCATCTGCCTGCATCAAAACGCTGCTCATCGGCAGCACTGCAAGCAACATGATGAAAATGCTACAAAGCACCCTAAATAAGAGACCTCTCACCACAAATCTCTCCTCCTTTCTACTTCCTGTTTTTAAAAATAAAGTAAAAGGAGTGTTAGATGTTTTGCCATTTATGCGTTTCGATTTACCTACCGTTGGGCTTTGCGGGTTTAGTTACGACGATTTGGATGGGCCACTTGTGGGTCTCGAATTCTCCACAGCCGCGTAGTATTGCCATGCCCTCACCGCTTGCCGAGAGCCTCCCGTCCCTGACTTTTGCGAGGATAAACATGTCCGTGCCTTCGACATGCACAGTCCCGTTGCCTTTGTAAATCTTCACGCAGCCGAACGTCCATACTTTACCATCGCCCTCAACGCTTATCTGAAAATCCTCGCCAGCGATGAGCAGTTTCCCGACGCCCTCTAAGGTGACATTGCCCGTGCCATAGAGCAGGACAGCGCCGCTACCTTCAGCGTAGAGCGTGCCGTTGCCGACTATTCTCTTCGCTTCAGCGGGTGCGGCGAGCGTTACGAGCGCGCAAAGCATCAATGCCCCGATTATTCCCACCACGAACGCACCCGTTTTTATACCTTTTTTCATATTATCACCTCCTCTCAGTTTAAGGCTCGGCGACGCCGTAGCGGTAACGCCGCCAAAGCCTCGCAGAACCATAATTTTTAGAATAAAATAACGATACTTTCGAGTTTTACAGAATAAAGCTTTATAAAGGTTTATTTTTCCGTTTAAAGCTTTACATTTCCTTTTTTACCTTTACTGCAAATTATATTTACTTTACGCTCGTATTAACGAGAGAATGGTGAAAGCGAGAGCGTTGTTACTATTGTTGCTGTTCCTGCCGCTTTTTCAGACAGCGGCGGCGAGCGTTGTTCACGGCACGATTTACGAATGGTCGAGTCTTGAACCTTTGAGCGGCGTCATAGTCGAGGTCAATTCTACGCCAAAGCAGCGATTCGTGGCGAAAAACGCGGAATACTCCTTCAGCCTGCCCGTCGGCACCTACCAGATTCAGGCGATGTATTACGTAGATGAAACTCTTGTTTACTATTCCGAAGAGAACATTACTGTATTCGAAGAGGGGGATTTCGTTCTCGATCTGATAATGCTGCCCGTTATTGGGGAGGGGCTGCCGTTCGACTATGGCGGCGAGATGCCGGAGTTTGATGAGGATATTTTCGGCGAGGGTGATTTTCCGAGCTTTGCTGTCGCAGCGGCGGCGAGCGTTGTTGGCGTCCTTGCTGCGGCGTTGCTTTTTCTCACATTAAAGCAGCGTAGGCGGCGGGGTGCGCCTAAAATGCAGGAAGAAATGCGGAGGGAGAAAGCTGCTGAAGAGAGGCGGTGGGAGCTGGAGGGACGGCAGGGGCTGCCGAGCGATTTGCGGCTGGTGCTTTCAATAATCGAGAAGGAGGGGGGACGAATTACGCAGAAAAACTTGAGGAAGAAATTGCCATATTCGGAGGCTAAGGTCAGTTTGATGCTTGCGGATTTGGAAGACAGGGGGCTCATCAGGAAGATTAAAGTGGGGAGGGGCAACATAATTGTCCTCAAAAATTACCGCAAAAAGTAACATGCCCGCCGCTTACTGCATTTCGTTGCTAAGCTCTCAGTCTCGGAGGGCTAAACGCTTAAAATATGACCCCCCGCTCTTTCATAAATTCCCGGAGGACAACGGTGGCGTAGCCGCTCTTCGGTAGTGAGAAGCGGAGCCGCACTTTCGTCCTGCCGGCGTGTAGCTCGTCTTCGCCGACCTCGAATCTCAAATTCTGCAGCCGCAAAAGAACCTCACGCCGCCAGCCACGAGATGCAAGTTCTGGAGCCACCTTTACTTTGAAATCCTCAAGAGCGACGCCTTCCCTGTCTAAGACCCGCTGCTCGATTTCGCCTTGCAAGCCGTCCGCAAGCTCGGTCTCGTAGCCAAAGAGCGGGGCGGTGACGAAAGCACGCTGCCGTTTCACGAGACGGTTCACGCCTTCCAACTTACTCTCAGTGACTTTTTCCGTCCTGCTGACGTCCGGGAAGCCGTCCGCACCGCGATAACAGACGATGTCGCCGACGAGCGCCTCTGCGAACGGCACGCCAAGCTCGGCGCACGCTTCAAGGCGATAGCTGAGCGTTAGGTTGAACAGGTATGACTGGTAAGCGTGCACGAACATCCTACGCAGGCTCGAAGGCAGCGAGCGCAACGCGCCGAGGAAGTCGTTATCATCTCTGACGAGGACGTTAAGCATCGCTTTCTCATAACGCAGGAACGGCGGCATTTCTCTTAGACTCTTTTTGAACATACCTTCGGCGCAGAGGCGTCTCGCATTTTTGGCAGCGGCGCTCTCTTCGGGAAAGATTTCCGAGAGGTAGGTCAGGACCGCCGCTCGCAGCTCGCCGCACACGAGATGTTTACCGACGATGTGCGTGATCGGGCGGCTCGTGCCGAAGCGTTGCACGCCAAAGAAGTTGGGGACGCCGCCCACCTTCAAAATCTCGGTGGCTACCGCTTTCACTTTTGCTTCAACCTCGTCGAGAGCTCCGCTCACGTCTCGAATTACGACATCGAACTCATTTCCGCGGAGGTCGCCCAACGCTACTGGCTTCTTGGAACGTCCCAAAACCTCGATTTTAACTCTTGGAAGCTTTACCCTCTCAACGTCTTCCTCGGAAATGCCCCACACGCTCATCTTCTGCGCCGCCACCGCAAACTTGTCCTTCGTGCCAGCAAAGCCTAGTCGCTTCGTCCCGATTCTAAGTGCTGACGCAAGCTCCTTCACTAGCTGTAGGGTGTCCCAGTTCTCCTTCATCACCCTCAAAATAAGGTAGTTTCCATCGCTATCCGCTTCCCAGTCGGTTATTTCCTCGACATGGAAGTCCGAAGGCATCGTTTTTATCCTACCACCTATGCCTTCTGCTGTCGTGAAATAGAAATTTATGCCAAGTCTCCTTTCCGCCTCAGGAGCGCTCTTCAGTTTGATTCTCATTTCACTCGGCTTATTCCTGCCCCCGGCTCACTCTTCATCCTCCACGTCCCAAAGCCCCAGCTCTATCCTCACGGCATCAAGAAGCCCGTGAGCGTAATTTATGCAACCGAATGCCGTCAGCACGTCGCCACGCTCCAGATAAAAGCGAGCATCTTCGTAGTAACGTGTGGCGAGTTCTACTATCCTCTTTAACTCCGCCCTCGGCTCGGAACTTAATGTGGAGAGGAGCTTTTCCAGATTCTTCTTAAACATAACGATGTCGTTTTTGATTCTCTGCACGCCGTCTTCACTCATCATGCTTGTTTGAGTCAGAACATTTAAAAGCACGTCCTCTTTCAGTAGTGACCCACAAAAGCTGGCGAGCGGCGGCGTGTGGCGAGGTGTTGAGCGATGCGTCATGCCAGAAGGCGGCTGAGCCCTATACTCCCCTCAAAGACCTCCTCCGCAGGACCGGTCAAGTAGGCGCCGTTCTCGGCGTCGCCTAAAATTTCGACGATGAGATTGCCGCCCTGTGTATGCACGAGTATTGGGCGTCGTGCGTCCACGATGCGAAGTTTTGCAAGTGTGAGCGCTGATGCCGTCGAGCCCGTCCCGCACGATAACGTCTCGCCGACGCCCCGCTCGTAGGTGCGCACGCTTATCTCGTTCTCACAGACTATCACGACGAAGTTCACGTTCGTCCTGTTCGGAAAAGCTTTGTGACGCTCTATCGCCCGTCCCAGCCCTGCAATGTCAACCTCGTCGAAGCTACGGACTATCAAAACCGCGTGCGGGTTGCCGATGCTCAGCGCCGTCAGCTTGAAACGCCCGTAGCCCTCCACATGGAACTCTTCGTCGAGCATATGGAAAGAGGGACGTCCCATGAAGACCCGAACGGCACCGTCCTCCAAGACTTCCGGCGTGATGATGCCGCCCAGCGTTTCAACATCGAACTTCCTCTTACGCACGATACCGTGCTCATAAACGTATCTTGCGAAGCAGCGGATGCCGTTCCCGCTCATCTCCGCCTCAGAGCCGTCGGCATTGAAGATGCGCATACGCACGTCACAACGCTCCGAACTGCACACGAAGAGCACGCCGTCCGCACCGACTGAGAAGCGGCGGACGCAAAGGCACCGAGCGAGCTCGCCTTTCCTCTCTTCAGGTATTTTATCATCACGGTCATCTATGAGGATGAAGTCGTTGCCCGCCCCGTGCATTTTGACAAAGCTCAGTTCATCCACATCGCCCACCCCACATTGCGTCCTTGACGACTGCCACCAGCTTTGTCGTCATCCTCGCCGTTCAACTCGCTCGCCTTCGCCGTAGAACAGCGCCAACGCCCGCATCGGGCACGCATTTATACAAACGCCGCACTGCACGCACTTCGCTTCTTCGAGGGCGACTTGCCAGTCGGCGTCGAAGCGGAAAACGCCCTTCGGGCATATAGAGACGCAGGCGCCACAATGCACGCACCTCGTCTCGTCCCAGACGATTAGCTTCTTTAATATTCTCACTTCGACGCCTCGCTCCTTAAAAAGCTCGACGACCCGCCTCGCTTTGTCATCCGGGACGTCAACAACCACTTCTGCATGGACAGCATCCACGTATGCTCTGTCTATGTTTATCTTTGCGCCCGTTTCCAGAATGATTTCTGCGGTGTAAGGGCGCTCATGTAAATACGACGGAAACCTCAACAGCAACTTCATCCCGCTCACCTACCAACGAGCTTGCTTATCTGGTCGCTCGTCACCATTCCCAAAACGTGCCCTTCGTCGTCAACGACAGGCATCGCAGAAATGTCAAACTGCTCGAACTTACGCACGACAACGTCCACAGGCTCGTCCGGCTTCGCAGTCACCACCCGCCGCGTCATGATTTTGTCGAGAGACTCATACTTAAAAGCCACCGCCAACGAGAGGTCCCAGGCGGTCACGATGCCCACGAGCTTGCTCTCGACGTCCACTACGGGTATATGCGTGAATTTACCCCTAACAATTGCTTTCGCCACGTCCTCCAAGCTCGCATCCTCACGCACCACCTTAAACATCCTGGACATCACGTCTTTTACCAACGGTAGCTCCCTCGTCTGCTTCATCGGCTTCACCTCACCCACCGTCGGCAACCTCGCCACCGGCTCGGTCAATAAAAACTCGCCACGCTCTATCTGCCGTTTCAGCTCCTCGGCAACCTTCTTCGCCATGTGAAAGCTTGAGAGCGGAGACGCCGGCACCTCTTTCCCCTCTATCTCTAATTTCCCGGATTTTAGCTCTTCATACGTTGCCATCCTGACCACGGGGCGGTCCCGCCTTGGCACGCCGTAATCAACGACTTCTGTGACAATTTCGGCGTCGGAGACGCCCGTGTGCTTCGCAATCTCCTCATTCAGCACAGGTATCGGCACGCTTATACCCACGTAGAGCGTGACGCCATATTTGTAAAAAACTGCAGCTCTCAAAAACTCCTTCCTCATCTTTTTTAAGTTTCCTAAAACCATAAGCGTGCCCTTCTTTTTCAGGGGTTCATGCTGCGTCCCCTCGCCGATGATGTAGCCTTTAGCGCCGCCCACGAGTATGCGGGTGCCGACGCCGAGCACCTCGTAATCCGGATCGTTGCAGAGCGGAGAAAGCTCCCCGGCGCCGCAGAACGTTGCGTTCCCGTAGTTGGGGAGCAGTGTGCCCATGTACGTGTAAAGCGTCCTGTCGGTCGAGTTCGTCGCCGCACTGTATCGTTGGTAAGCATTTCTCGGGTTGACCATGACGGCTTGGTTGAGGTCGGCGAGCGTGATTTCGGTCTCGATGCTCTTCCGCGGGTAGCAGTCGGTGCCGTGCGCAATAGCCCGCACCTCCACCCCCTTCCCCGAAATCAGCTCCTCGATGACGTGCGCGCCGCCGTATTCGGGGTTGCG
>QMVQ01000033.1 GCA_003661185.1 Candidatus Alkanophagales archaeon
AAGCATATTTATTACGAGAGCAGCGAGCTAAGTCTTATGCAGATATAAACCAAATGCAGATGCTTGACTTTATCATTTTCGTGGTTATCGTAATAGATAAAGAAAACGCAAATACTTATCGAGAAGGAGGTTATTTGGAGGCATTTAGAAGCTTAAAATAGGATGATAAGAAGAGGGTCCGTGTGATTGCAACGGAGTCTGAAATAGAGGAATGGATTTGCATTTCTTTAGAGTTGGGTTTTGATAAGGCGAGCGTTGATTTGGAGAGAAAGCCGAGCAGGGAGTTAAGGGCTAACAAGAGTAAACTTCCCAGCTACATTGAAAATTAAATTTTAGTAAGTTACTAAATGATTCTAACAATTTTAAAAAGTTCTTTAGTTCTTTGAGTTGATTAGAAGTTCTCAGCACACCATTTGTCAATGATGCTCACCACCTCCCTAATATCTCGCACGACGGCATCTGCCTCGCACTCCTCACTGCAGCTCACACGTTTAAGCGGCTTGAGAAACAAGTCGCTCGTGCTCCATATCTCCTCTTCGAGCTGCGGCTGGAAGAGTATGGTCCTCATGCCCACGGCTCGTGCGCCGGCGATGTCCTCCTGTGGGCGGTCGCCGACGAAGACCGCCTCCGCTGCCGAAGCGCCGAGCGCCGCCAACGCTTTCAAGAAGATTCTTGGATCGGGCTTCAGGATACACACCTCCGAGGATATGCAGAACGTATCGAAGTATTCGTAAATGCCGTTCATTTTCAGGTCGTTTATTGTTTTTGAGCATGTGGAATTCGAGACTACGCCCAACTTCAAGCCACGAACTTTTAAGTCCTCTAAAGTCTCTTTAACGCCAGGGAAAAGTCGTGCAGAGGTTTTCGACGTGTAGAAAAATAAAATCTCGTTGATGAGATTTTCCGAGACCGACGCGTTGCAGCAAAGCTCCCTCAGGCATGCACAAAGATACTCTCTGTCATCTTTTATTTTACCCTCTGAGTATTCAAGCCATTTCCTGCCGAAGACTGTGAGGACATCCTCAACCCTGAGTGCGTAGCCCTTGCTCTTGAGCGTGCCGCTCAGCTCGGATGCTCTTCGGTAAATAGCCTTCAATGGCGCAAAGAGCAAAGTCCCGTAAACGTCGAACAGCACAGCCCTCATCAAAGTGAATTGCCCGCACTTTTATTTGTTTGGTGAGGGGGAGTGAGGGGAGTAAGCCCCCTTTTGTTTCGGCGGCATTTGTCTAAGCGCCCAAAGGCTTGCACCCTGCGGGGCTGGTCGTTCCATCCGCCGCCGTGCGACCTCATCCTCCCGGAATCACTGCATTAACACGGGGCGGTGTCGTTTCTATGCCAGAGCCAGGGCTCTCGCCCTGCGTCCTTGCGGACGCCCGCATCGGAGCCTAAGCTCCTGGGTGGGGGGACTTTCCTCAGCGCCCTACGGCACCGGCAGCCGCCCTCCCTCTCTCCCTTTCTTTATTATTCTTCTTAACTCAAAAGCGTTTCGCTTGTTACGGGTCAAGAATCTTGCCCTGAGTCCCCATGCAAACGAAAAGTATTTTTATTTCATGGACAGTCAAAACGGTGGGGAGATTCATGAGCACCAAAGTGGTGGGGGCGCTTATCTGCACGAGCGTCATCATCGCCGCTGCTGCATTCGTCTACGTAATGCTTTTCGGGTCGCCGCAGCAGAGGTTCTGGGCAATCGCAATCCCAGTAGCGGTAGGGCTTTTCGTGCTTTTCAGCCTTGTGTTCTGGATAGGATGGAACATAGCGACGGTTTCCGCGTCCAAGGAGAAATGAGGGGCAAGGTTGACGTGCGTTGGGACGATGAAAGCGTCCTGCCGCAAGAGTTCCCGGTGGACGTAGAGTATTTGTGGCGACGGATGACCGAAGAGACGCTGAACAAGGCGAGGGGCAAACTCGTGCTCGATGTCGGGTGCGGAAGAGCGAAGGACCTGACAGAAGTGGTGAAGGAGTGTAGTGATGTCGTGGGCGTGGGCGTTGAGCCCTCTGAGGTAATGCTGAGGAAGGCGAAAAACCACATCTTCGGCGTTAATGACAGACTACACCTCGTTTACGGCATTGCTGAGAGCCTCCCGTTTAAAGACGCCTCTTTTGACCGTGTCGTGTGTAAGGGGGCGATAGACCATTTTTACGACCCCGAAGCGGCAATCAGCGAGATGGCAAGGGTCGTGAGGTGTGGTGGCAAGGTGATTATCTCGGTTGCAAACTTTGAGAGCCTAAGCTGCAAGCTGGGTAGGTGGGTGCACTCGATAAAAAGCTTTTTCAGGAAAGACGCAAAGGACGGGCAACACTTCTGGGAAATACCTCCAGACCACGTCACGAAATTCGATTATCACGTGTTAAAGCGTATGTGTGCGCCACACCTCGCGATAACTACATGCGTGGGCGTCTGCCTCTTAACTTATAATTCGCTGTGGCGTTCCTTGCTCGAAAGGCTGCCGCAAAGGGCATCTCTGTTTTTATTACGGCTCCTCGACAGGGCTGCAAGGATGCTCCCATCACTCAGCGATGTAATTGTCGTCGAGGCTTCTCGGCATAGACCACCACGCTCTTAGGAAAGGCAAAGTTGAACACCTTCTCGAAAGTCGTAATGAACTTCGAGGGCGTGCTCAGCAGTAACTTCCTGTAAAGCCTTGGGAGCGTGGCGTCGACGTTCATACCACAGACGCAGATGAGCAACCAATAAATAGAGTGCAATGCGTGCTCGAAGCGAATTTCGTATATGCGTAAGCCGCTCCGCTTTATCATCCGCAGCAGCCTCTGTATCCTGTAAATTCTTATGTGCCCACCAGGTGTCCTTGCATACTTCGGCGAGATGTTCCAGAACACCTTTTCGGTGAAATACGTGGGGACACTCACCGCAATCTTACCTCCGGGCTTCAGCACTCGCACAAGCTCCTGCATGACCCGCTCGTCGTCCTCAACATGCTCAAGAACCTCGGTGCATATTATCTTGTGGAACGCCCCCTCCTTGAAAGGGAGGGTGGAAACATCAGCCATTAGAACGTGAGCTTCGCCTCGCAGCTCCCCCTGCGCACGCAGCAGCGCCAGCACGTATCTCGTCTTTAATAAATCCTCTTTGGAAATATCCAAAGCGCATATGCGGCATTTTCGCTCCTTGCACGATGTCCACGTGTGCCGCCCGTCGCCGCAGCCTGCATCCAGCACCACATCCCCGCTCTCTATGCCCAGAACGTCAAATCTCGCCGTCAGCACCATTTAAAACCTCCTCGTAAAAATTTAGGGTCTCCCTCGCCGCACGCTCCCAAGAGAAGAGCTTTTCTATTCGACGACGAGCTGCCCGCCCCATTTGCCTCCTCAGATGGTCATCTTCGAGTAACACCCTTATGGCGGACGCAAGCGCATCCACATCTCCCGGACGCACTAATATGCCCGTCTCGTCATTCTCCACAATTTCAGGAATGGCGCCAGCGGTCGTAGCCACGACTGGCGTCTCGCATGCCATAGCCTCCGCCACCGGGAAGCCGAACCCCTCGTATAGAGAGGGAGCCGTGAAAATCTCGGCGCTTGAGTATAGTTTGACAAGCCTTCTGACCGTAACCCGCCCTGTAAACCGCACCCTGTCCTCAAGACAGTATTTCCTGACGAGCTCCGGCGCATACACGGTCTTCGGAGGTTTCTCGTCCACAATCGTGAGCTTCAAATCCAAGTCTTTCAGCATGCGCATCGCTTTTAGCAGGTAGAAAATCCCCTTCTTCCTGTCTTCCGTTCTGCCCACGAAGAGTATACTGTTCTCCTCCCGCTCGCACCCGTCGTTCTGGAACGTTTCTAAGTCAACGCCGTTGTATATCACCCGTATTTCCTCAGAAGGCACGCCGAAAAACCTCGTTATCTCCTTAGCGGCGCTCTTGGAAACTGTCATTATGCCGTCGAGGCGGCGTGCGACGACCTTTTGCATTTCGAATGGCGAGTAATACATGGTATAGCGAAACGCCTCTGAGACGCTTGTGGTTTGCTGGAATGCGGCAATCTTATCGAGGATTAACGGGTGGTGTATGGTGGCGACCACGGGCATCCTCAACCGCATTAGTAAGAGCCCGAAGCCCAAGCACTGATTGTCATGTATTATGTCGAAACGTCCCAGCTCTCTGAGCTTGCGGAAGGCTCGTATGCTGAAAGTAAGCATCTCCGGGAATACATGGACCCTAGTCGCGGCATATTCGAAGAAGTTAAGCGGGTAAAAAATCTCAAGGAGGTTTGGTGGCAGGAAATCTCTCTTTTTGCCGAAAAAATTATGGTTAACGACCCTGTGGAGCTGCACGCCGTCAGGGACTTCCGGATACGGCGGACCGGCTATTAAGTGCACTTCGCATCCCAGCCTCGCCAGCTCCTTCGCAAGATAATAGGCGTATATACCTTGTCCTCCGGTATACATGTTGCCCCGATAGCTCAGCAAGCAGACTTTCAACTCCCTCCCCCGCAATAAGCCATGCAGCAATGAGATTTAAAAAATAGCGTTTTTGTCCCCTTCTAAGTATGACACATGTTTAATATTCGTCTTGAGCATGCCTCCTCCTCGTATACAAGGACTCCAAAGCATCAATGACCTTTAAATTCTGCTCGTGAGTCCCGACGCTTATGCGGATGAGCGAGGTGCCGGCGCCCCTGAAGGAAGAGCAATCTCGGACGACGATGCCACGCTCCACAAGGAACTCAAAAGCTTGTTTCGAAGTAAAAGGCGACACGTCCACGAGCACGAAGTTTGCATGCGACGGGAACGTCTTGAATGGTATGTTTTCGAGGAGGAAAGCTCTCTCTGCTTTGACGAGGCTGACCGTCCTTTTAAGATGTTCCTCATCCCTGAGGGCCGCGAGCGCTGCTGCGATACCGAGCGCGTTGACCGAGAACGGAATTGCCACCTTTTTATACTCACGAGCGAGGTTTTCGTCCATGACAGCGTAGCCAACTCTCAGCCCCGCAAGCCCGAACGCCTTCGAAAATGTCCTCGTTATTATTAAATTCTCATACTCACGAACGAGCGGCACGAACGAGCGCTCAGCGAACTCCACGTATGCTTCGTCCACGACGACTGCCGCCGACGGTAATGCTTCGAGAATCGCCCGCAGCTCAGCTTCCGCAACGACGTCGCCTGTCGGGTTGTTCGGCGAGCTGAGAAATACGAGCTTTGTTTTTTGCACTGTCACCTCGATGACGTCTGTGGCTGCGACTTCAAAGTTCCGCTGCTCGTCCCTTTGTAAGAACCTCGGAATGCCACCCATCAGCCGCACAAGCGTCTCGTAAAGCGAGAACGTCGGTATCGGGATAACCACTTCATCGCCGTTCTCCACAAAAAGCTTCACGAGTGTGTCCAAGACGCCATCCACGCCCGCGCCAAGCACTATACCCTCCGGTGGGACCCCCAAACGCCCCGCAAGCTCTTGAATTAGCTCCGCCTCGCAGCCACAGCCGTCCAGACTTGAAAGCGTTTCTGGATACCGACTTATCAGTCGTGCGCACCGAATTACGGCTTCGACTGCCTTCTGGCTTGGACCCAGCGGATTCTCGTTAGAGCTGAGTTTTATGGCGCCCTCTATCCACCTGCCGGGCTTATACTCTTTTATCCCTTCGACGACGTCTCTCACTTTTATCGCTCTCACATGCGTCCCCATCGAGGAATTTGAAAATATTTATTAAGTAAGGAGGGCAAAGGGGAACTAAAAAGGTGGGGAAGATGGCAGAGATGTGTGGGGTATGCAAAGAGAATGAAGCTACGAAGAAGTGCGAGGAGTGCGGTATTCCGCTCTGCGACTCTTGTGCGAGAGAAATAGAGATAGAAGAGACGCACCCGTCGCACAGGATCAAAGGGGTTACGACGCCGGGAATAATAGGGGAGGCTGTGAAGAAGAAAGTGGTATGCGAGAAGTGCATGGCGGAAGTGGACATATTCTGACTCTGCTTCTCAGGTGAAATTATGAGCGGAAAAAAGGTTAAAATAGGAGAGGTAGAGGTTAATCTGGCTGACGCCGTCCGGGACCCAAGAGGCGTGGAGGACATCGCTGAGGACATCCTCCAGGAGATGGGCGAGCGGCGGCTGCGGCAGTGGGACCCGAAGTTGAACATCTTCGCTCACGCCTCCGACATTGCGGAGTGGGACGAGGTCCTACTCGACAAATACTACACGATTTTCACGAGCGCGAAGAAGAGCTGCGAGGGTTGCCCCCAAGGTCCCTGCGACCTCTCTGCGAAAAACGGGCTTTGCGGCGTGGGCTTGGAGGCTCATAAGGCGAGAGAGGGGCTTCAAGATGCCTGCAAGGCGCTTGCAAGGCAGCTGACGCATGCAAGGGACCTGCTGGACTACGTAATTAAGATCCACGGGAAAGAGAAGGAAATCAATCTCGGACCCTACGAGGAGTTCCCTATGACGAACGTCGCAATGCTCTGCGGCTTCTACCCGAAGAATCTTGCGGATGTAGAGCGTGCGTTGTCGTATGCGGAGGCGCAGCTCGCAGAGCTTCTTTATGCAGCGAACGACGGGAAGGAGTCGGCAAAAGACCTCGTGGAGAAGACGATGCATGCGGGCTCACTAACGTTCCTCGCGATGGAGGTTGCCGAGACGCTGCGAACTTGCATATTCGACTTTTACAACGCCGGCAAGGTGCCGCCGACGGAATACGCCGACTGGCCAAAAGTGCAGACGCCGGTGGGGCTTGGCGTCGTGGACGTTTCAAAGCCGGTAATCTGCTTTATGGGCAACGATTTCTTGCCAGCGTGGCATGCCGTCCGATTAATAAAAGAGCGCGGGCTAGAGGACGAAATTGAGGTCTGCGGTATTGGCGCCGCCGGGCATGACATTCCTCGTTTCTACGAAAAGGCGAAGGTCGTGACGTCCGCGGCGAAGGCGAGGCTCGCAATTCGTGCCGGGATTCCCGACGTCGTCGTCGTCAGCGAACTCTGCCTGCCGTTCGACGTTGTGGAAGAAGCGAGAAGAATTGGGGCGAAGGTTATCGCCTGCGGCTACAAGGCTGACTTCGAGGGCGTGGAGGACAAGACCGAGCTGCCGTTGGAGGAGCTTGTGAAGTATTTGGAGGAGAACGATGCCGTTCAGATTACGATGCCTGAGAAGGCAGGCGAGCTTGCCGTCGAGATCGTGAAGAGGGCGAAGGAGGGGAAGACGGCGGCGCTGCTTTCTGAGGACGAGATAAAGGAGAAAGCGACGGCGTGCAAGGCGTGTGATTCTTGCTTCAACGCCTGCCCGAACAGGCTGATGCTCAGCAGGGCGATGAAAGCAGCGAGAGAGGGCAACATTAAGAAGCTCTCTGAAATATACGATGAGTGCGTTTTCTGTGCAAAGTGCGAGCACGTCTGCCCGAATGGGCTGCCGATTCTCGACATGATAATCGGGGCGTCCGCCGAGAAAATAAAGAACGACAAGTATATGATGCGTCCGGGGCGGGGACTCATCTCGCATATCGAGTGGCGGGACCTCACGTTCGGCTTCGTCCTCGGCGGCAATGGTCCCGGCATGGTTTTCCTCATAGGTTGCGGCAAGTATCCCGGCGCTGAAAAGGACATTGCGGAGATGGTCAGGTATTTGGTGGACAGGAACTGCTTGGTTGCGGTGGCGGGCTGTGTGGCTGCCGACGCCGCAAAATACTTCGACGAAGAAGAACGAAAATACATATTCGAGAAGTATCTTGCAGCGGGCGTGCTGCGGGGCTTCGTGAATCTCGGTGGCTGCACCGCAATCTCGCACATACCGCCGGCAACGTATAAAGGCACGATGATAGGCAGCGGCTACACCCCAAAGGCTAACTGGTCGCAGATCGTTGATTATCAATACACGAGACTCCCACTCGTCGTCCTGATATGGGGCGCTGCCACCGAAGAAATGTTCTCGGTAGCGATGGGCTTCGCACGCTCCGGCGTCTCTGTCGTCATTGGTCCCGAGGGCTTTAAGTTCAAAACGTGGCTCCTTGGCGATAAGCACGACCGCAGCAAATGGCAGATGTTCGATGGCATTACCGGCAAGATACGGGAAGTGGAGCCATGCCCGGTCCACATGATAGTGCCTGTGGAAACAAAAGAGGAGGCGCTGACGATGATAATTAAGTTGTTCCACCGCCCGCTGGCACTCAGAGACCCGAGACTCGCAAGCCTCGAAGCTTACAACGAGGCGCACAAGAACTTCTTCGGCGAGTATTCTGACGACTGGCATCTCTACGTGCGTTCGGAGCACGAGATACACGTGATGCGGCGGATGGAGATGCTACGCCTCCTTGAGAAGGAGCACGGTTGGGAAGTAGAGGGCGTCCGTGTTAAGAAGGCAAGGCTCCGGGACGGACGGCTTGTGGACATGGGCGAATACGTCGAGAACTACGGCATACAACTCGGCAGATATTCGACGGTCGTGCCGAGACTTGTAATAAAAGAGATGGTCGGCGGGGCAGTAGCGGCGCCTTCTAAGGAGATTGCGAAGATGCACGGCACGCCGAAGGAGTAGGGGGGATGCAAAATGGCTGCTAAAGAACCTTTGGAAATCGCGAATTTTCTCAAGGAGAAAAAGAGGAAGGTTCTGGTGATGAGTGGGCAGCTTTGTGAGAAGCTGGAGCTTGATGGCAAGCCACTCCTTGATTATGCTGTAGAGCTTGCGAACAAGCTGGATGCGGCGGTTGCCGCCACCGGGAACACCGTGAACGCCGTTCGTGGAAAGGTGAAGGCAACGAAGAAGATGTGGGCTGCCGAAATTCCCATATACCTCAAATACAATTGGAAGGAGCCGTTTGAGCGTCCGGAGGTTCTTGTTCTCATAGGTTACACGCCAGATGCCGCTCGTGCGCTCGTGACGACGATGTCGGGGGTCGTAGAAACCGTCGTGCTTGACAGCGTCGAAGTTCCAGAGGCTACTGCCTCCCTGAACACCATGACAATTGATAAATGGAAGGAGAGCTTAGAGGAGATAATAAAGAATTTGGGGTGAAGGAGATGGCGAAGAAGGAAGAGGACGAGATGGCGAAGGAGCGGCAGCGTGTCTGGGATTCGCTGCCGAAGGGTAGGGTCTACCAGGCGCCTACCGAGCTCGACAGGCTTTTTGAGGGCGTGAAGTATGACATTGGACCGAAGTGGTATGGCGAGCGTATTAGGAAGGGCGAGTATGCGCTCGAGGTCGGCGGTCCAAAGTTCAACTACACGAGCACGTGGTTCATAGAAATCGTGCACGACCCAGATAGGATTCAGGACGGGCGCATCGAGCTGATAGGACCGGACATCCCTGAGATACCAGATGGGACGTCCTTACCATTCATGTTTTGGATTCGGTATTACGGGGAGAATCTTGAGGACGACTTCCTTGACATCTTGACCCGCTGGACATACATGGCGGTGGAAGGCGGCGAGGGCTGGATGCTGCTGAACACCCGAGATACCATCTGGCTGCGGCTAAGGAAGACTGCAAAGCACAAACACGACTTCTTCCACCTCGGGCAGGCGATGATTGCAAACACGAAAATCATGTTCCCGTATGTGGAGAAAGGCGATGCCAAGATAATCGTCGGTAACGAGTATCGGGACCTAATTAAGGAAATCACGCAAAACGTCTGCATCCCGTATTGGGAGCGCATCGATGCACGAGCCAGAGAGTTCTCGGACGAGGACGTGGATACGTTTTACGGCTGCGCCGTTTGTCAGACGTTTGCTCCGAACCACGTCTGTGTCGTCGCCCCTGACCGCCCACCGTATTGCGGCATCATCACTTGGATCGGCGCAAAGGTTATGTATGAGCTCGACCCCTACGGCTACACCTTCATCATGCCAAAGGGCGAGTGCTTAGACCCCATTGGCGGTGAATACACTGGCGTGAACGAGGTCGTCTACCAGAAATCAAACCGAAGCTACAAGCGTGTCGTCATGTATTCTTCGCTGCTCTATCCGCAGACGAACTGCGGCTGCTTCGAAGCGGGCATCTTCTATATCCCAGAAGTCGATGGGCTCGGCATGGTGGACCGCAGATACACGGGCATGACGCCCATTGGCGTTACGTTCTCGAAGCTCGCCGGCTTTATGAGCGGCGGCATGCAGAACCACGGCTATTGTGGCATGTCCTTCCGCACCCCCCGGTCAAGAAAGTTCATGGTCGGTGATGGCGGCTGGTATCGAATTGTCTGGATGCCTAAGGAATACAAGCAGATGCTTGCCGAATTCATTCCAGAGGAGATTTACGACAAGATTGCGACCGAGGACGACGCCATCGACCCAAAGGACTTGAAAGAATTCCTGAAGAAGGTCGAGCACCCGGTGACAAAGCTCTGGAGGAACGGCGAGGAGGCTGAGCCCCTGAAGATTCCGCCGCCGAACGGCGAGTGGGACCCAGAAGAGGAGAAACGGGCGAAGGAGAAGGCAAGGGTCCTCCTGGAAATGCAAGGCAAACTTCCAAAGTCTGAATAATTTTTACTTTTTACTGTTATGTTCAGCGTCGAAAGCGTCAAGGAGTTCGTGGAGAAGTTTTTGGAGTATGTGGGCTACGAGCTGAAGGCGCCGGAGACCGTGGGTTTCACGCAGCCCGATGTGCGGGCGACAAGGAACGACGAGGAAAAGCGGAAGAGCTACGAGTTAGTAGGGGTCGTGAGGCAAGGCTTGGAAAGCGGCAAAGCCGCAATTCTGGAGGGCTTCAGGGATTTAAGCGCCATGAAGGTATTTCTCGGCGGCGGCACGCCCGAGCACGCAATCGACTACGCCATGATTCTTCCGCCGACGAGCGAACGGCTCATGATTGCGTTCCTAATAGATGAGGAGGAGTGGTATTTCCCAATAAAGGAGCAAGGCTTCATGATCTGGCTCGTGAACCCCGAACGTGAAACGGTGAACTGCATAATCGGTTGGCCGAGCGACGAGAGATTCAAATACTACTTCGAACATGCCGACGTCTCAGCCTTCGACGCCCTCATCTCACGGATGGCGACCGCGAAGATGCTCGAAGAGGAAGAATTTTAAGCTCGATTTTGCAGGGTGTGACCTCCGCCCTCACCGAAGTAAGGGGCATCCGGTGAGGGTCGGTTGGGATTTGGTCCGCCTTAGGAGGCATCATTCCTCACCCTCAGGGGCTGGGTCATACAGCCCATGACGCCTGACTTATAGCCGGACGCCATTTCCTGCTCAAAAGCCCTCGCTACATTCCT
>QMVQ01000034.1 GCA_003661185.1 Candidatus Alkanophagales archaeon
CCCTCCATACTCGTGCCTCCACAACTCTTATTTCTCCCTAACCTTTTGGATTCTTCTTAAAAAGCCTCTCTGCTCAAGGATTTCTTTAGTCTTTCCAGTAACAACGACTTCCGCCCTTTTCAACCCTTCAACGTCGCTGCTGCCGCACAGGAACATTATGACCCTTAATTCCTCAGCCATAGTCTCCAAAGCCTTTTTAACTTCCTCAGCGTCTCGCATCGCCGGTTTCACGAAAGGAAGTGCCGCACTACAAACGTCGGCGCCCAGAGCCAAGCTCTTTGCGATTTCGAGCCCGGAGCGTATCCCGCCAGTCGCAATTATTGGCAGCGGCAGGCTGCTGCACTCCACTATGCTCACCGGAGTCGGAATCCCCCAGTTCCAGAGCAATCTCCCAAGCCGCTCCGCCAACTCGTCTCTCTCTTGCATCGCCCTGTAAACCTCGACAGCTGCCCAACTCGTCCCGCCGAGCCCGCCGACGTCTATTGCGGAGACGCCTGCCTCGAAGAGCTTCTTGGCGGTGCCGTAGGACATGCCGGCACCCGTCTCCTTCCCAATCACCGGGACTTTGAGCGAGGCGCATGCCTCTTTTATTGCAAGAAGGCAGCCCCGGGCGTTCGTCTCACCTTCTGGCTGTATGGCCTCCTGCAAGAAGTTCAGATGTATGGCGACGGCGTCCGCATCTATCATATCGATAATCTTCTCGACGCCCTCTACACCAAACTCCTTTAGTTGCAAAACGCCGATGTTCGCATATATGAAAGTCGTAGGCGCAGCGTCCCTAACGATGCGGAAGGAATCCTCCTGAGAGGGGTCTTCGAGGGCTGCTCGTTGCGAGCCGACGCCCATGCCGACGTGTAGTTCCTCGGCGGCAGTTGCAAGTGCCTCGTTTATCCGCTTCGTTTCGGGATGCCCGCCCGTCATCGCCGCTATCATCATAGGAAAGCTGAGTTTGAAGCCGAGGAATTCGACGCTCGTGTCAATTCCGTCCTTATCAACCTCAGGAAGTGCCACATGCACCAAATGCACGTCGTCAAAGTAATTACGCTCCGCTTCCACGTCCTTCTCGGCACACAAGAGCAAATGTTCTATTTTTCTCTTCGAAGTTCTCATCCCTCTCGCCCAGATTAAAACATGGGCCTCGTGTTGTATATTCCTTAATCTTAACCTACTTGAACTTTCGCAATCAAAGCTCCCGCAGCTCAGCCTTCAGTTTTTCAACGTCGAGCAGTGCAACAGTCTTTTTGCCCGAAAGCCAGCCGCCGCACTCCCCTGGATTCAGCACGAGCCGCCCCCCCATTTTCTTAATATCCGGCTGGTGGGTATGCCCATAAATGACGATGTCATAAGTCCCCGTAAGCGCGCTCACTATTTGTGGCTTATGTGTCATGACGACGCTTTTCCCCTCTAATTTCAGCTCGTAAGGGTCTTCGTGCAGTTCCCCAACGCCGGCGCCCTCAAACCGCTCTTTTAAAAGGAGTTTGTCGCCGTCGTTGTTCCCGAAGATTCCGATGAGCTCTGCGTTGAGCTCGCCGAATGGCTTTGCGGTGAAAGGCGCTACGAAGTCCCCAGCATGCAAGACTAAAGCTACGCCCTCGGCATTAAAAAGTTTCACGGCCTTCTTTATCGCATCAAGATTGTCATGCGTATCTGAAATTACGCCAACCCTCAATTAACACTCCTCCCGCCAAAAATAAACCAGCGGCGGCGCCCTACATACAGAATCTCTGTCCGAGTTCCAGCTCCTCCTCAGCGTAACAGTCCTCGCACAGGGTTCTGTCGCCCCGCCGCCGCGCCTTCTTCTCTTCAATCTCCGCACCGCAAGCCTCACACTTCATAGATGCCTAAGCCCCTAAATCCTTCTCGCACCGAAGACGTCCCTGAAGTCCCGGACCGCCTCCACCCTCTTAACCTCGGGCACATGCTTCTTGAGCGTCGCTTCCACGAAGTTCACGAGCGTCATCTGGCTGAAGGGGCAGCCTGCGCAGGCGCCGCCGAGCCGCACCTTGACAACGCCGTCCTCCACAGAGACAAGCTCTATGAAGCCCCCCTCCATTGCCAGCGCCGGCTTTATCTGCGTCTCTATTATCTCTTTCACCTTGTCGAACATTTGACCACCTCAAAGGTTTGATGGGAGGATTGCGCCGAACGAATATAAAACTTGCGGACGCTCAAACCGCATAAGTAAGGAAAAAAGTGGAATTGCCGTCTCAATTACGCAGGTCTCTCCAGCAGCTTCCGCTTCTTCAAGATTTCTCCGCTCCTTGCGTGCGGCGTGCGCAAGAGGCTGTCGCCGTATTTCTCGATTTCGTAGGCTTCATCCGCAAGGAGCGCTGCGTAGCGCATAACCTCGTGGGCGGCGGCGCACATCGGCACGTAACGCTCCGCCTCCTTGACGACAAAGCACGCCTGCACGTTTATATCCGCGACCTTCTCGGCGATGCTGTAAGCCGCAAATGCTTTCGCCGCCGCATACGGATTCGCGAAGCTCGCACGGCTCACGACGGTCTCCGCATTCGCTATTATCTGCGGGAGCGTCGGCGTCTCGCCTTTCTTTATCTGCTCGATGACGGCGTCGAGCTCCTCCTGCACGAGCCTGACGGCGCCACAAACGCTCAAGACCTTAAGGACATCGGCGTTGAAAAGGCTCATCTCCACAGGGTCGAGGAACTGCCTGCGGGCGCCAATCATCGGGTCGCCAGTCAGGATTATGTAGCCAAAGCCGTCGTTTTTGAGCTCCTCCACAGCTTTTTTGCCGGGAGCGTCGGAGATGACGATGCATGGCTTCCCACCTTCCTTCACGAGGTCTCTCGCCTTCTTAGGTCCGGGAAGTGCGGCATTCGGGCTTATCACGACTGCGAAATCGGGATCAAGCTGCAAGAGCGCCTTCGCAGCGCTTTCTGCGTGTGCTGCCGTCATTTTCGCGCCGCTCGCCACCACACAGGCATCCACGTCCTCACGGTCGGCACGCTCGTCGAGAACGAGGTCCACGATTCTTGACATCCCGATGTTCCCTATCTTCACAAACCCTACCTTCACAACCTCCTTCGCCAAAGCTCCTCACCCGAAAAGCCATACCCCCTTTGTTCTTTTATATTTTTCTTTTACTTTAAGGAAAGGCTCGGGAAACGCCCCAAAGCTGGCTAAACGTTTTCTGCTCGGATTTATCCGCTTTCGCCTAAGGCTGCGCGTGCTTACTATTGTCTTGCAACTCCGACATTTGAGGTATTTCCCTGCTGCGAGAGACTCCATCATGTAATAAGGCGCTCACATCGTGAGCGGCGAGTCCTCTCTTCATTTTCTTACACGCCGTTACCCAAACAGTTTTTAAGAATGGGGGCATAGGAGTGGTCAGGGGAGAGGCGTGCTTTCGTATTTATATGAGAAGTGGCTCCTGAGGCACATCTTGCGGGCGGGTATTACTGTGCGACATATAATTCTGATAATAGATGAGAGTGACCTCCTCGTCTCCAGAGAGGCGGTAAAAAAGCTGGCGAGCTTCGTGCGGTGGTGCTCAGCTCTCGGCATAGAAACTGTCGGCATCTACGTAAGCATCGCAAAGGAGCTCGGCGGAGAAATCATCGAGGCGACGAGCGAGCTGCTATTTGAAAAAATTTCAAAAGCTCTCAGCAGAGAGAGTGCCTCCATCGAGATATATACGGCAAAAAGCACAAAATTGCTGAGGGGCGACGCTGCGATGCGGGTGTGCGTTTCCATAGGCTTCGGCGGAAGGAGTGAGCTTACAGAGGCGATAAGGAGGATATGCATGCGGGTGCAGGATGGCGAGATCGAACCTGAGGAGATCAACGAGAAAAAGATAGAAAGCGAGCTCGTCTTCAGGCTCGAGCCCGACCTGATAATCCGGTCAGGCGGCGCCAAGCTCACCGACTTCCTCATCTGGCAGTCCGTCTACAGCGAGTTTTATTTCACGGACGTTAATTGGCGAAACTTCAGGAAAATTGACCTACTACGGGCAATCCGGGACTTCCAGAAGCGGGAGAGGAGGTTTGGCACTTAGCTTGGCTTAGATAAATGTGAGGGGGAACACATGGTGGAAGTGCTGAAGTATGTGGGGCAAAGAGTGATATGGCGGGATGATAAGGGCATGCCGAGGCAGGTATTGAAGTGCTTCATCAAGAAGGGTGAATACGGTGCCTTCATCTCCATAGAGCGCCATTGGGTCCAGAAGGTCGAAAGCGGAGAAGTAAAAGAGACGAAATGGGCGGGCTGGTCCATAAACTTCCCATACGACAAAAATCGAGCACTAACCCTCTTAAAATCCATAAATGAGCTTTTGGAGGAAGTTTTCCCTGGAGACATCCCAGAGAGCTACGACTTTGAATTTGATTAGCTTCGTTGCGGCTCGTGGCAGCACCTCTGCGTCCCGTAACATTAATTAAGTGCGTTGCTTAAGAGTAGCAGAGCGGGGAGGTAGGATGGCGGTTGCAAAAATCCTCCAGAATAAAAGGATGAGTAGCAAGTTTCAGATACTCGTAGAAATAGCGGCGAACCAACCAAACGTGAAGCAACGAGATATCGCGGCGAAGCTCAACATCACGCCGCAAGCTGTCTCAGAATACGTCAAGGAATTAATAGAGGAGGGCATGGTGGCGACGGACGGACGTGGCAAATACCGGGTGACGAAGGAGGGAGTCGACTTCATACTGAGGATGACAAACGAGCTTGAAGAATACTCCTCGTATATCAACAACATCATAACCAACATCTCCGTCTGGGCGGCGGTCGCCGACGACGACCTGAAAAAGGGCGAGGGCGTCAGCCTGCGGATGAAAGATGGCATCCTTTATGCGTGCAAAATCGAAGGGGGCGAAGAGGCAGAGGCGAGAGCGGTCTGCATATCCGATGCGAGACGCGGCGAGGATGTCGGCATCACAGACATAAAAGGCATGATTGCGCTCGAACTTGGGAAAATAACGGTGTGTATTGTCCCAAGGATACAAAACGGCGGCTCCAAGAAGGTGGATTTAGGACGCTTAAAACAAGCAGTAAAGAAAAGCAAGCTCGTGGGCGTCATCGGCATAGAGGCGTTGGTGGCGCTCTCTCGCATAAACAGGAAGCCCGACATCATCCATGGGACCAAAGAAGCGACAATCGAGGCATCATCAAAAGGGCTCCCGCTCACGGTCGTGTGCGTCGAGGACGAGATTCCGTCGCTCCTTCACAGGCTGGAGGGCGAGGGGCTTAGCTACGAGCTTCTTGACTTGCGCTTGGCTTAGCGGCGGTGACCCTCATGGGCGGTGAGAGAGAGGCAAAGACGATAATCCCAAAGGAAAACTTCAGTGAGTGGTATAACGAGATTTTGCGGAGAGCGGAAATCATGGATGTCAGGTATCCTGTGAAGGGCTTGTATGTGTGGTTCCCATTTGGTTTTAAGTTGAGAAATCTAATATATTCGATATTAAAGTCGTTACTGGACGTCGAACATGACGAAGTCCTCTTCCCAACGTTAATTCCGAAGACGGAGTTCATAAAGGAGGAAAAGCACATAAAAGGGTTCGAGGATGAGGTTTTCTGGGTGACGAGGGGAGGCGTTGACGAGCTTGACGTGCCGCTGGCGCTGCGCCCAACGTCGGAGACTGCCATATACCCGATGTTCAAGGTCTGGATCCGCTCGCATGCCGACCTCCCGCTCCGCATTTACCAAATAGCGAACGTGTTCAGATACGAAACAAAGCACACACGCCCGCTGGTAAGGCTGAGAGAGGTAACCTCATTTAAGGAGGCACACACCGCACATAGAAACTGGGCGGAGGCGGAGGCGCAAGTAAAAAGAGCTGTATCCATTTATCGGCGCTTCTACGACCGTCTCGCTGTCCCCTACATCATCACGAGACGCCCCGACTGGGACAAGTTCCCGGGCGCCGCCTACACCATCGCGTTTGACACTATTATGCCCGACGGCAGGACGCTCCAAATCGCCACGATTCACCATTTAGGCACGAACTTCGCACGAACCTTCGACATAAAATATGAGGACGTCGGCGGCGAGCAGAAATACGTGCACCAGACGTGCTATGGCATATCTGAGCGTTGCGTTGCCGCCGTGATTGCGACGCACGGTGATTCCCACGGGTTAGTGCTGCCGCCGGAGGTTGCACCGATGCAAATCGTCATCGTCCCCATAATATTCGCAAAGGAGAAAAGGAGTAGGGCGGTGCTGGAGGTGTGCCGCAGCGTCCGCGCCGCCCTGAAAAGCTCGTTCAGGGTGATTCTGGACGAGAGCGAGGAGCGTCCCGGCGCCAAGTTCTACAAGTGGGAGATGCGAGGCGTGCCACTACGCATCGAAATAGGTCCAAGGGACGTTAGCAGGGATGAATGCACGTTCGTGCGCAGAGACACATTTGAACGCTTCACCGTGCCGCTGAGCAACGTCGTCGGCGAGGCTGAGAAAGCTCTAAGAGACCTCCATGAGAGCATATGGCGGCGTAGCAAGGAGCATTTTTCCTCTAAAATTTTCGACCTCTGCGGAGACGAGCAAGAAGACAGAATAAAAGAATGCGTCAAGAAAGGCGTCGTCGTCGTTTTTATGTGCCGCAGCGAAGAATGCGGAGCAGAAGTGAAAGAACGGTTCGATGCGGACGTCCTTGGCGAGGAAGTGGGCACATGCCTGCTGGATGACGTGGAGGAGCAAACAGGACGGTGCATCATCTGTGGCGCCGAAGGGAGGCGGACTTATATTGCGAGGACGTATTGATTCACGATGACTGGCGATTTCATGGTTTCGCCGGCGAGCGGCAAAGTTCTCAAATCCGACAGAAACCTCATATCCATCTTCATGCGTATCTATGACGACCACATAAACGTGGCGCCTTTCGACGGCATAGTCTCCGAAATAAAATATGAGCGGGGCGGTTTCTTGCCGGCGTTTCTTAAGAGGAGTGAGAGGAATGAGCGGAACATCATCGAGCTGGCGACGCCGCATGGCGTCGTCAAGATAGCGCAGGTCGCCGGCTTCCTCATCCGCCGAATAAGATGCGACGTGCGGGTCGGCGAGCGAGTTAAACAGGGGCAGCCCCTCGGCAAGATATATTTCGGGTCGAGGGTAGACGTTACGCTTCCAGAGGGTTTCTCTCCAGTCGTGAAGCGGGGTCAGCGGGTAGAGCACGGGCGCACGATAATCGCACGGCGCGGCGCCCTTGACGGCACTGACAGCAACACCACCGCAACCTACTCAAAAATCATTAAGAAAGTTTAGTAAATTATATATTTAGTGAGATAGGAACTCCTTGCCTACGCAGGTAAGAAAAACCGTGCTTTGGAAGTTTGAAACATGAAGAAGGAAGAGCTCATCCACCTCCACCTACTGCTTGCGCAGATAAAAAAGTATTTTGAGGAGAACGGGCTTGACAACGGCTTCACACAATACAAAGAACTTGGCATCTCGCCCTTCCACATACACCGGAGCAAATCCGACCACAAACGGGCGATTTTCACTCTCGGAAACGAGCTCGCCTCGATGATTGCGAAGGACGAATTCTCAGAGAGTTATAGAACCGCCGAGCGGATGAAGGAATTTGCAAGACGCACTGCCTAATTATTTTCTATTTTTTTCTTCACTTTGTATTGGATGAGAGTTGGTGTAACGAGACCCGCGAAATACGAGCGGGAGTCCGTTGAAATTGCTAGGGCCTATGGATTTGATGTGTTCTTTGCTCCATTGATTTCAGTAAGAAGGGTAGGAGAGCCCAAGTTTGAGGAGTTCCTGCAGGGTGTCCTGCAGAAGGATGTTGATTTTGTGGTTTTTATGAGCGTGAGCAGCGTGGAGTGTGCGTTTGCCCATGTTTATGACATCGAGCCGAGGGGGCAGCTTGCTAAGGACTTCATACGGGCGTTGAACAAGACGACGGTAGCAGCGGTAGGTCCTGCGACGCTGCGCAAGCTCGAAAGTTGCGGAGTTTTGACACGGCTTCTCCCAAAAGAATATAGTTCAAGAGGGCTTGCTGGAGCTTTAAGACCACTGGTAAGGGGGAGGAAGGTTTGGATAATACGGAGTAAGCAGGGGGATGACAGGCTGAAAACAAGCTTGGAAGATGCAGGTGCGACGGTCAAGGAAGCCAAAATTTACGAAATAACGCTGCCTGCGGGTGAGGAGCGGGAGCATGTGGTGGAGCTTATAATGTTGTTGCTTGCCGGCGGGATAGAGGTGATGACGTTCACAAGCGGTATGTGCGTCGAGAACTTTCTCAAAATCGCTGAGGAGCTGGAGGTGCGAGAGAGGGTGGTGCGGAGGATGCGCAGCATCACGGTGGCGGCGCTCGGCGAGCCCACGAGACGGAAGCTCGAAGCTCACGGGATAAAGGTGGATGTGGTTCCAAAAGAGTTCACATTTGAAGAAATGATAAAAGGGATTAAAATGAGGGTGCAGGGTTAATTCGTAAAAACACTACCACTATTATCATTCGCTGCCGGGCGCTTAAAGAATGATAAATCATATATAAAACGAGGGGCAAGGGGTAGAAGGAGAGCGGAGGGATTAGAAATGGGCATAGAGGAAACGTTAGGTTACATAAATAGTGGGCTTAAGGAGAGCATGCCGCCTGAGAAAGCTGATTCGATAACGGATGCGATACACGAGCTTTTCGAGAGGACGAGAGCGAGAGGCACGCCGATTGTGGACTTTCTTGAAGCCTTGCGCACGGAGACGGACTGGTTGAAGGCGCCATCGCCGAAGGAAGGCATGCCGCTGATAGAATATTCTGTGAAGGTTGCGAAGGAGCTTTTGGAGATAAAAGCTAGTGCGGGGGCAGATGTCGAGGACGAGAGCTGCGTGGTCGTTGGTTTGTTCCATGAGATAGGGCTCGTGAGAGAGGATTCTGAAGGGTTTGAGGAGATAAAAGGGGAGGACCCCGAAGTAAGGTCGATGCGGCTTGCATCCCGCAGTCTGCGCATCATCGCAAGGTATATCCCGCTGACGCCAGAGGAGGCGCAGGCAATCATGTATCACGACGTCCAGAACATTCCTGTGAAGCGATTGAAGCTCACAGATCTGCTACAAGAAGCTGTGGAAAGAGTAATGAGCAGTTAAGAGGGGGGCCCGCCGAGCAACTCCTCCACGGGCTTCTGCCCATATTCCTCTATTTTTACATTTATTTGGAAAATTTCTGTTGAGATTTCTTTTCCCCTGACGGATTTTCTGCGTCTTATGCCTTTTTCTTTAGGTCTGTAACCCGGCCCGGTCGTCAGCAGAATCCGACGGCGTGCCGCCCCCGGCAAGTCAGGTCGCATCGGAAAACCATCCTTGTCGGAGCCGCCTGTAATCCTGAGCCTGTAGCCCGGCAGCCCCACGACACCACCGTCTATCACGTCGCCGATCTTCTTGCCTATGAGTTCCAAGCCCCGGTCGCCCTTGACTTCAACCTTGTATGCCCTCCCCTTCTGCGGGTCTGAAACAACTACCTGAAAGTCTGGCATTTCGCACCCCTCAAAGCGAGTTTGCGCCCACTACCTTAAAAAATTTGCAGTTGGAAAATCGGACAAGAATTTCTGACACGGCGTCGGGACACGGGCATGTTGGACCACCGCTTCTAAGGGTTTGAATAAGCGAGGGGGTTCGAGCCCGCCGCACGACGTCCAGCCTGGCGGCTGCGAACACAGCAACAAAACAACAACGCAAGCAAGCGGTCCTTGCAAATTTAAAATTTAAATGGGAGTGGCCAAATATCAAAAGCCGTCCAGCGGCATTGCACTAACGTGTGATTAATCTGAACCAAAAGAGAAATTGAAAGATGGATTTATGGGAATTAGGGTTGCCTACTTGAGCCTGAATATCGCAATCCCGGTAAGCTCTTAACAACTATTTTGCGTCAAATTTAGCTGCTCCTAAAATATCCTTAACTTTTCATTCATAGTTCCTACCAAGAGACATTCCAAAAAGTGAGAGTGGTTTGTGGACGTATCTTTTGATTTGTCCGAATCTCTTATTCGAATGTTATCGTCCCGTAGCAGACATTCTTCTCCGGGTCAATCCTTTTTGTTTCCATTTTTACACGCTTCCCAGTTATCCCCATAAGCGCCGACTCAATCCATCCACCCATCACCCTGCAAAGGGGTCCCGGCACTCGCCCCCTCATCATCGTCCTTACCATACACCGAGGATAGGAAACCTCAAACTCTGTTGAGCCATTTCTTTCAGTCTTCCTCTTTACCTGTATGTAAATATAAGGTCGCACATAGTCTGCGAATGTTCTCAGAGCATCTTCAGGAGCGGTCACAGGAAGGAGCTTCGCAGAAAGCCTCGCTCCTACTTCCTCTCCCACTTTGTATGCGAGCGCACTCGCCTCTCTCGTCCCGTATCTCTTTGTAATCTCGTCGACGAAAGTGGTGAGAACCCTCCCCCATCCATAAATTTCGATCACGTTCTCACACTCCCACCGCCAAGGAAGCCCCCTGATTTATCAGGGGGAGGAATTGGCGAAGATTATTTATATCTTTGACCCGTACCTTAATACGGGTGCTGAGAGTGGAAAGGGTAGTTGTCAAGGCTCTAAAGCTCAACTTGCTTACTCTATCGAGGAAGAAAGAACGTTTGCTTTCTGAGCTATTCAGTTCTGTCCTTGGCTGTTGCAATGATGTTCTATCCATTGCCAAATCCTCCAATCCGAAAAACTTTGCCATCTTACATACCACCTCCTATCCCGCTATCAGACAAAAATACGACTTGCATTCCCAAATCCTCGTTGATTGTATCCATCAGGTCTGGGAGAATTTGAAGACAAATCCGGATAGGTTTGAACAAGTCCCAGTCAGATTTAACATCCCCCGTTCTGGCAAGTTCAGTAAGACTAAACGTGGAAATCCCGTTGTTGTTATTGCTCTCAATGGCAATGGCAGAATTGCCTTGCCAATCAAGCAGGATGGTGCTTACAAGAGATTTATCGAACACATCAACAATGGTTGGATTTGCACACAATTCAGACTGCACAAACAGAATGGTCATTACATTGTCATCACTAACCTTAGAAAGAAATTCAAGGTTAAGCAA
>QMVQ01000035.1 GCA_003661185.1 Candidatus Alkanophagales archaeon
AGAACAGAGACAGGAAAAGGCATAGATATAAGTGTCAGTATTGCGGCTACGAGCTGAACGACGATTTGATAGGAGCGAGGAATGTAGCGAGGGCTTTTGAGCAGGAAATGGCGTCCGGCTATATGTCGGGCGTCATGGGCTGTATGACCCAGCCCCTGAGGGTGAGGGATGATGCCTTCTAAGGCGAACCAAATCCCAACCGACCCTCACCGGATGCCCCTTACTTCGGTGAGGGCGGAGGTCACGGCGTAATCATTATAATGGAGAAAAGGCACATGAGCGCAGTAGAGATTCTAAGCGACGAGTTCGACATCGAGGACATATTAGACTTCACGCATCACAAGTTTCAGAAATGGGCACGCCATTCTGTGCCATTCTCCGCCGCCTGGGAGGTGACGAACGCCTGCAACCTGCGCTGTAAATACTGTGGACTTTCCTCAGGGAATGCGCTGAGCAATGAGCTTAGTTTGGAGGAGGCGTTCGACGTCATAGAGGACATCTCACAGGCGGGGACGCACTCCCTTATGCTGCTCGGTGGCGAGCCGCTGGTGCGCAGCGACGTCCTTGAAATTGTAGGCTACGCATCGCTTTTCATGAGCGTCGGAATAAACACAAATGGGCTCTTACTCGACGAAGAGTTTGCGAATAAACTCAAAACCGCAGGAATAAACCAAGTGAAAGTTAGCCTCGATGGACCGAAGAGCCACGACGTTATGCGTGGCACAGGCACCTACGAAAAAGCTTTGCGGGCGCTAAAAGCATGTAAGAACGCTGGAATATTTACAATCATCGAGATGACCGTTTCTCGGCTTAATTATAATGAAGTTCCAGCAGTCGTGAACTTAGCCATGAGGCTGGGGGCGGCAGTCGTCGTAAACGAATTCATACCGTTCGGCAGAGGCGAAAAGTATCCAGAGCTTATGCTGAGTAGGGAGGAGCGGAAGCGGATGCAGGAGTTTTTGCTTGAGAGAAAAAAGCTTTACGGGGAATGGCGGATTGCCTTCGAGGACCGCTACATCATAAGCGAGGACGCTGCTCTGCTGAAAATGGTTGCAGACCCGTTCTGCAATGCTGTTAACGTAGGCTGTAACGCTGGGATTTTCGCATACGGCATCACACCCGACGGCAAAGTTCTCCCGTGCCCAACGTTACGCCTCACAGTCGGCGACCTCCGGGAACGCTCCCTTAAAGACATCTGGAAAGACTCGGAAGCCTTAAAAACGTTAAGAAGTAGGGAATTAAAGGGAAAATGCGGGAGGTGCGAGTTGCGATACGTCTGCGGTGGCTGCCGAGGTCGCACGTATGCGTTTACGAACGACATCCTCGCAGAAGACCCGCTTTGCTGGTATGAGCCCGCCTTAGGAGGTGGTTGCTTTGGGGGACGTGCCGAAATGGATTCTTAAATACAAAGAGAAGATAGAGCGAGGCGAGATAACCGCCGAAGAAATATTGGAGGAGGAAAATAAGATACGAGAGAAGCCGCTGAAGCTGGCGACCGTGCTGCGGGCGATAAACGCCCTCGGCTATTCGGTTTCTGACTTCAGAGCCGAGAAGAAGCGAGCTAAGCCTAAGAAGGAAGGAAAGGCAAAAAGGGAGGAAAAGAGAGTAGAAGTAAAGTGGAAGGAGGAAAAGGAGGAGAAAGAGGAGCGTGCAGCCATTGAAGTGTCGAAAGATACCGAGAGGAGATTTACGGAGATAAAGAAGAGCTGGGAGAGGGGGTTGGGGAAGCCGCTGACGAGCGACCGCTTCTTGAACATATTATTGGTTCTTGCAAAGCTTGCCGAGCAGGGGAAAACGCTTGTAAAGAAATCTTGAGGCGGGGGTAAAGTGACTTGAAAGTAATACTTGCGGAGTATGCGGTGGGCGTCGGCGAGGAAAAGCTCTTAGCCGAGGGCAGGGCGATGCTTTTCACCCTGAAAGCGAGCTTCGAGCGCCTTGGGCATGAAGTCGTGTATCCGAGAGGGGTCTCAGATTTTGACGGCTGGGTCGAGAAGAATGCAGGAGACTGCGATGCCGCCCTCATAATAGCACCGGACGAACTACTTTTTGAACTTACGAGAATTGTGGAGAGCAGGACGCTTAACCTCGGCTGCCCGCCGCATGCCGTCCGTAAATGTGCGGATAAACTCCTTACGACTGAAATTTTGAAAGATGCGGGCGTCCCGGTGCCGAGGACTTTGAGCATTGATGATTTCAGCGGCGTCGCCGAGTCGCAGCTGCAGGAGAGAAGTCGCTACGTGATAAAGCCGAGATTCGGATGCGCCGCCGAGGATACTTTCTTAAGCGTCGGCACGCCTTTGGAAATCCCAGAAGGCAAAGAATTCGTAGCGACGGAGTTCCTCGATGGCGAGCACATAAGCGTCAGCATGATAAGTCCTGCTGGCGTCTCGTGCTCGTTCTGTGCGGCGTCCCCGCCACTCCCATTGACGATAAACAAGCAGTTCATAAAAATGAACTCGAAGATTAGCTACGAAGGTGGTTTGGTCCCCTATTCTGTTCCTGAAAGAAGCATCAAGAATCGTGTTTTTGGCGTTGCCGAGGAGGTTGTTCGTATCTTGGGCTGCGAGGGTTACGTCGGCATCGACATCGTGCTCGCCGAGAGTGGAAAGCCCTATGTCTTGGACGTCAACCCCCGCCCTACGACCTCAATCGTCGGCGTCGCCCGTGTCATAAACCACGAGATTGCGGATTTGATATTGCAGGCGAAGCTCGGCGGCACCCTCCCCCGAAATGTGAAAGTGGAAGGTAGCTTCCGCTTTGACAGAAATAGTTTGGAGAGAATTGCGGAGTTTTGAGCCGCGGCGTGCCCCTAACACAAGCGTTTCAGGATTTCCTCGTAAGCTTCTACTGTTGTTTTTATGTCGTCGTCACTGTGCGCCGCCGATAGGAAACACGTTTCGAACTGTGAGGGCGGCAGAAAGACGCCTCGCTGCAACATTCTCCAGAAAAGCTCCAAGTATTTCTCCCTGTCGCACCTTAACGCCTCTTCGTAATTTCTGGGCGGGTGTCCATCGAACTGCCCGAAAAATATTTGAAACATGGAAGAAATGCCGCTGACGCCGTATTCCAGCTTTTTATCGCTTATTATGTCTTTTAAAGCCCTTACGAGCTCGCTCCCCATTTTTTCAAGCTTCTCGTGAATTCTCGCCCGCTCAAGCACTTCCACGGTGGCGAGCCCTCCACACAAGGAGACGGGGTTTCCATTGAAAGTTCCTGCTTGGTAAACTTCACCTGCTGGCGCTATGAATTCCATAATCTCACGGCGGGCGCCGACGACGCCGAGCGGGAAGCCCCCGCCCACCACTTTCCCCAAGGTCGTGATGTCGGGATAGATGCCGAAACGCTCCTGAGCGCCGCCCATGCCGAGCCGAAAGCCTGTGATTATTTCGTCAAATATCAAGAGGACGTCGTTCTCCGCAGTAACCTTCCGAACCTCCTCTAAATACCCTTTTTCCGGCAATATGAGCCCCACGTTGCCGAGCACTGGCTCAAGGATGAAAGCTGCCAGCTCCTCCTTCTTCTTTTCAACGACCTCGGAAAGGGCTTCAACGTCGTTGAACGGCACCTGCAGCGTGTTCTCAATGAGATTCATCGGTATGCCCTTCGACGCAGGAATAGCTGTTGCGGCAGAGCCTGCCTTTACGAGGACGGCGTCGTGGGCGCCGTGGAAGCCGCCTTCGATTTTTAATATTTTTTCTCTTCTCGTGAACCCTCTCGCCAGCCGTATAGCGCTCATCGTCGCCTCGGTGCCGCTGTTTACGAACCTGACCATCTCTACGCTTTTGTAATAGCGCACTATTTTCTTTGCGAGCTTCAGCTCAAGCTCGTGCGGCGTGCCGAAGAGCCAGCCCTTTTCGAGCTGCGTCTCCACCGCCTTCTTGATGGCAGGGTGCGCATGCCCGAGGAGTAAAGGACCGTAACCCAAGCAGTAATCAATATACTCGTTGCCGTCAACGTCGAATATCTTGGAGCCTTTCGCCCTCACAACGTAAAAAGGAAAAGGTTTTACTGCCCGGACTGGCGAGCTTACGCCGCCGGGCAGGAGCGTTAAAGCCTCCTCGTATAACTTTTCTGAATTTTTTAGCCTTGCCTTCAATTGTTTCCACGCCGGCACGAGAACCACCGCATCAGCGGCGCTCCTTGAAGCTCTTCGCAAATCTCAAGTAACGTCCCAGCTCCTCCTTGCTCATCGGCTTCACTTTCTCCAATGCAGCCTCAAAATGCCGCATTTCTATCTTTTTCTTCTTTATTTCCTCATCGTCCTCGATATTCTCTCCACGCTCCTCGACGAACTCCCGAATCGCAAGCATCGTCGCTTCCTTGCAGACTGCGGCGATGTCTGCGCCGGTGTAGCCTTCGGTCAGCTCCGCCAATTTTTCAAAATCAACGCCCTCGGCAAGAGGCTTTCCTTTAGTGTGGATCTTAAATATTTCTTTGCGTGCCTCCTTGTCCGGCATCCCTACGAAAACGAGGCGGTCAAAGCGCCCGGGACGCAGCAACGCCGGGTCAACGATGTCAGGGCGGTTCGTCGCCGCAATCACGACGACGTTATGCAACTCTTCCAACCCGTCCAGCTCGGTCAATATCTGCGAGATTACACGTTCGGTGACGTGCGAGTCGCCGTAACCGCCGCCACGCACCGGCGTAATTGCATCGATTTCGTCGAAGAAGATGATGCAGGGCGCCGCCTGCTTCGCCTTCCTGAATGTCTCACGGACAGCACGTTCCGACTCCCCTACCCACTTTGACAGGAATTCCGGACCCTTTACAGAGATGAAATTCGCCTCGCTCTCGTTCGCCGCCGCCTTCGCCAGCAGCGTCTTCCCGGTGCCTGGCGGTCCGTACAGGAGGACACCTTTCGGCGCCTCAGCCTGCATGTAATTAAACAGCTTCTGATATTTCAGCGGCCATTCCACAGCCTCTCGTAATTCCTGTTTCGCCTCCTCAAGCCCGCCTATGTCGTCCCAACGGACGTCAGGAACCTCCACGAGCACTTCACGCAGCGCTGACGGTTCCATCTCTCTGAATGCTGCAAGGAAGTCGTCCATAGCCACGATAAGCTTGTTCAAAACGTCAGCAGGAATGCTTTCGGCCTCCAAGTCTATTTCTGGGAGAACACGCCGCAACGCCCGCATCGCCGCCTCCTTGCAAAGCGCCTCGATGTCCGCGCCGACGAAGCCGTGCGTGATGTCAGCCAGCTTTTCGAGGTCGACGTCGTCGGCGAGCGGCATGCCCCGCGTGTGTATTCTCAAAATTTCAAGGCGGCCGTCCCTGTCAGGGATGCCGATTTCGATTTCTCTGTCGAACCTGCCGGGCCGCCGCAACGCCGGGTCGAGAGCGTCAGGTCTGTTGGTCGCACCGATGACCACCACCTTGCCACGCTCCCTCAAGCCATCCATGAGGGCGAGGAGTTGAGCGACGACCCTCCGCTCAACTTCACCCGTGACTTCCTCTCGCTTCGGCGCTATCGAGTCGAGCTCGTCAATGAAAATTATCGAAGGTGCATTTTCCTCAGCCTCTTGGAAAATTTCTCGGAGTCTTTGTTCGGACTCGCCGTAGAACTTGCTCATGATTTCCGGACCGGAAATGCTTATGAAGTGCGCATTTGTCTCGTTCGCCACCGCCTTTGCGATGAGAGTCTTCCCGGTGCCGGGCGGTCCGTGCAGGAGAACTCCTTTTGGCGCCTCTACGCCGAGGCGCTCGAAAAGCTCAGGGTGCCGCAGCGGCAGCTCCACCATCTCCCGAATCTTCCTAATTTGCTCCCTAAGCCCGCCGATGTCCTCGTAAGTGACCCTTGGGAGAGCTACGACCTCCTTTGCGGGCTTCTCGCTGACCTCAATTTCGGTGGCTTCGGTGATGATGATGGCATCTGCTGCTGGGCGGTAAGCAGTAACCACGAGGTCAATCTTGCGTCCCATGATGTTAATCGTAAGTGCGTCCCCACGGGTTACGACTCTGCCGTAGAGGAGGTGTCTGAGGTATTCCTCAGCGCCCATGATTCTGAGGGGTTCAGTCGGTGCGAAAGTAACTCTTTCGGCGTCTTTTGCCACGACTTTCCGCAGCTGAACTCTGTCGTCGATGCTGACGCCCGCGTTCCGCCTCGTGGCGCCGTCAATTCTGATAATGCTTCTTCCGAGGTCTTCGGGATAGCCGGGCCACGCTATTGCAGCAGTTTTCTTCGTAGGCCCTTGAATCTCGACAACGTCGCCGGACGTGATGTTAAGCTGCTCTGCAAGCTCTCGGCTGAGCCTTGCAATGCCCCTGCCTACGTCCTGCGGCTTCGCCTCCGCAACCTTCGCCGTTACTACCTTCGTTTTATTCATATTATCGCCCCCGTGGCAGAGACGACATTAAGCCCCTACCAACAAGCATGGGCACTTGCCCATCTCTTTCTACATATCATTCTGAACAGATTTAAGCCTTGCCCTGCGGCGGTCTCACAAAGAGAGCAATGTAGAAAGGGGCACTCCTGACATCAAACATCCTACAAAAAAGCCAAATATTGCCCCAGAATTCAGGAAAGGAAGCCCGGCATGCGCCTTTTTCTTTGAGGCGAGCAGTATTAACGCAAAATAACCAAGCAAAGTGCCGAGCATCGTGAACAACGCTGGCAAGCTCACAAATCCGAAGAGGCGGTCAGCGTTGAGGAACACGTTTGCTGAGACCACGAGAATTGTCGGGATGACTGCGTCGCCGAGTCCCATGATGTGCGCCTCCTCGTGCAAGCCGTTCTGTCGCAACAGCGAGTATTTGAGGCTGCGGGGCACGACGAACAGCACGGGCACTTTCATGCTCACCATGGATTCTGCGAGAGCGACCATGTGCTTCGTCTTGTAAACTGCGAGAAAGTCGTAGATTGCTAAGACTACGAGCAAAATCATCGTGGGTAGGATGGCGAGCGATATCCCGAAAATGGCAGCGGCGCCCGCACTTATGAGCAAGCCGACGAAATTCACTACATACCACTCCGGATACTTGTAAAGGACAAGTGTGAATGCGCCTGCTAAGAGCAGCGCCGGCATGAGCGGGAAGAAAGCTTCAAACACGTAAAGCAGGGTGAACGCCACCGCCGCCAAGATTATAAAATGGATGAGAGCCGCCTTAAACCGCACAAGCACAAGAACGAAAGCCGTGAAGGCGAGGATGAAAAGGACGAATATGAGCGGGTTGATTGCCGATTCTGGGTTTTCAAACGCTTTTACGTTCTGGACTTCGAAAGGTGTCGCCAAGAACAACGCAGATACTTGGACTGCGATTATGATTGTTGCCATAGCCGCGTAGGGGAGCCAGACGCGAAGCTTGCGCATTAAGTTCCACCACCTTTTCATGACGTCGCCCGTAAATTCTTTAACGGACAGTGATTCCACTCGCCCTTTTTCTTGCTTTCGATTAATTCACGTTAGTACAGCTTCATGAGGTAGTGGGATAGCTCATTTCCTATATCGGAAATCGTGATGCCCGACCGTGCAGCGTGCGGGGTCCAGGTAGCAGGGCGGGATTTGCGTCGTCAAAGCTATTTTCCCCGCCAGCCCTCGCCATTAGGCACGACCCAGCGTTCCTCGCCGCCTCCAAGCACTTCCTTCTTCCAGATGGGCGCCCGCCGCTTCAGTTCGTCGATAACGAACTCACAAGCTTTAAATGCATTTTTTCTGTGCTTAGCAGCGGCGACGACTGCCACGATATTCTCGCCGACGTCCAGGCTGCCCTTACGGTGGACGACATGCACATGGCTCACGCCGAAGCGTTCTACGGCTTCCTCGCAAATGCGCTTGAGCTCCGCCTTCGCCACTTCGTCATAAGCCTCCACCTCCATCTTCATAACGCCATCATCCCTGCGCACGATGCCCAAGAACGTCACGACGGCGCCAGCGTCGCTACCTCCTCGCAGCAGCTCGCTCACAAGCTCGTCGAGCGAAAATGCCCCCTCCTTTATTTCCACTTTTATTTTCTGCATACTTCTTCCCCCACATAGTATTAACTCACGCCCGTTCAAAATCTCCAATGGCTGAGCAAGCGCCGCAACGCACGCAGCCAGCTTTACACCTCCGCCAGCTTAGCCCATAATCCTTTAAAATGTCGGCAACCGCCTCGTAAATCCGAAGCATCCTCGACGGCGGCGGTGGTATCGCATCCTCGAGCAACGTCCCCGGAATCGGACGCAACGGCACGACAAACGGGTAAACGCCAAGCGTCGCAAGTTCCTCACTACCTTTTATCACGGAGGCGTCGCTCTCGCCCACGCCCACGATTAAAAAACTGCTAACTTGGTTTTCGCCAAAAAGCGAGACACACCGCCGCCATGTCTCTCTATAGCGCTCGAACCCAATCGCAGCCTTGCACGGCGCTATTTCTCGCAGCGTCGTAGCGTCGAAACTCTCAATATGCGCACCGACGGTGTCGGCACAGCCGTAAAGCTCGTCCAGAAGCTCAAGGCGGCGTGGCGGCTCGAATTGCACATGCACCGGCAGCCCGGCTTCTTCCCTTAAAACTTTGCCAACCTCCGCAAGCGCTCTTATCCCCTTGTCCGGTCCAGGCACCGTCCCTATTGTCAGCGTCACGTGCTTTACTCCGTCGTCCTTCGCTGCGAGCGCCACCTCTAAAATTTGAGCAGCGGTCTTGCGCTCGATGGTCATGCCGTGTTGCAGCGAAAGCTCGATGCCACAGAACTTGCAGCGTGCCCTCGTGTTCCAGTAAACGCAGCGCTGCACCACCGTCGTCGCGAGGCAGTCGTCACCATGTAGCAGTGCTATTTTCCAATAAGGAATACCATCCTTCGTTTTAAATCCGTAAAACTTCGGCGCCGGGAAGCTTACTTCCATTATAGGCTTACCGTCTTTTTTCAAAATGTAGCGGTCGTCAGCAGGCGTGATGCTGTAAGGAGAACTTTCGACAAAACGGCTCAGCGTCGGCACGTTTGCCTTCAAGCCGCCAAAAATCAATGTTCTGCCGGCGGCGGGACCCGCTCCGCCCTTCCTACCCTTCTCCACAGCTTCTATTTTGACACCCAAGCTCTGCAGCTCGACCTTTAAAATTTTCGAATCCCGCCCCACTTAATTATTTTTGAAGCTGAAGCAAATTAAACATTCCGACGAGTGGGGGAGTGACGAGCGTAGAGTGATATGAGCGTGGTTGTTCTGAAACTGGGCGGTAGCTTGAAAAGCGATATAGAGCGCATAATGAGTTTTTTAGCCGATTATTCTCAGAGGTGTCGGGCGAAACTTGTCGTGATCCCAGGCGGTGGACCGTTCGCTGATGCCGTCAGGGAGCACGCAAGAGGCATCTCCGACGAGACGACGCACTGGATGGCGGTGCTTGCGATGGAACAATACGGGCGGCTGCTCGCCGACTATGGCGGCGTTCTTGTCGATAGTTTGAAAGATTTAAGGGCGGCTGACGCTGGTTTATATGTGGTTTTGCCATTCAGGATTTTGAAAGAGTATGATAGAGGGATTTTAGAACATTCATGGCGGGTGACATCCGACACGATAGCGGCGTTCATTGCATCCTTGCTGGGTGTCCGCTGCATCATAAAGCTGACAGACGTTGACGGTGTTTTCATCAATGGGGAATTAAAAGAGGTTGTTTCGGCAAGTGAGTTGTTGGGGCAGGAAAGCTGCGTTGACGAGGCGCTTCCTGAATTTCTGATGAATCATAGAATGGAGTGCCTCATAGTGAATGGGCGATTTTTGCCTCGCATCGCCGACGCCATCGAAGGGCGAAAAAACATTTACACGAAAATTGTGCCGCTTTGATTGGCGTGCCGCTCTGGTCGAGACGTTAGTGGAAAAGCGTCGGTAACGGCGCAAAATGGAGTGGTGGGGAGGACGCATCTGCCGACGACGACTTAAGTAAAAGGGGGAATATGGATTTGTGGTCGAGTTGCCGAGGTTAATGTTGGGGACATCGCCGTTCATCGGCGCCGGGCAGTTCGGACATCGTGCTTACGAATACCGCCGCCGGTTTTTCCATCAGCCTGAGAACATGACCACACTCTTCGTCAAGTCGGCAGAGCTTGGCGTCGCTGCCGTCCAACTCGTCGTTTATGAGCCTTTGGTGCAGGCGTTGGAGCATGCCTTCGAAATTATTGGCGAGAAGTTTTTCGTCGCCGCCGTCATCATGAGCGGCGTTAAATTTGACAAGCATCTAAAGCTGATAGAGCGGCTGGAGCCAGAAGTTGTGGCGATGCACGCTGCCTTCTGCGACGTCGCCGACGAGAGGCTTTGTAAGTGGGTGAAGAAAATAAGGGAAATGGGAGCAGCACCTGCAGCCTCGACGCATGTTCCCGGCGATACAATCCCAATGCTCGACGATTTTGGGCTCGATATCGAGGCGTATCTTGCACCTCTGAACCCAAAGGGGTATTTCATGGAGCCTGATTATGAAAGTGCACTGCGTGCGATAAAAGAGACCAACAAGAAGGTAATAGCAATAAAACCTTTAGCCGCTGGCGCTCTGAAGCCTGAGAAGTCGCTTTTTGGGTTCATATTCGAGCATGCGGACGCGGCGAGCGTCGGGATAACGTCAGAGCAGGAAATGAAAGAAACTTACACAGCGGCGTTTGCAGCGCTCAACAAGCATGGTTAATTGATAATTAGTTTAAACAATGATAGATTATTTGCGATGACACTAAAACCAAATTGAGAAGCGCGTAAAATATTTAGCGAAGGACTTTTCAGGGGATGAGCGTCATGAGAAGAGTAGTGCTGCTCTTAATATTGGCAGCATCCGTGGCGCTCGTGCTGGGAACTGCGTCTGCGAGGGTGTAGCACGTCGATGACGACCTTATGGACTTCCCGAGAGCCGTCCAGATGGCAATCGACACAGCGTCCCCCGGCGACTCCATAAAGTGCATAACGGGTCGTGCCGAGAGAATATTGTCATTAATAAGAGTCTAAGGCTTGTGGCGGCGA
>QMVQ01000036.1 GCA_003661185.1 Candidatus Alkanophagales archaeon
ATCGAGAAGTTTTTGATGGCAGGTGGGAAGCGAGAAGAGGGAGAGGGACGGGAGTTAAGGGTGCGGGTGCGGATTGTGAAAAGCCACTCAGACGTGAACGTAGGAGGTGACGAGATCGAGATTAGCTATATTACAGCAAAGGGCAAGAAGATTGACGTCAGGGGTCCGGTGTTCACGACAGTGCGTTGCAAGATTCATTGGTAGTTTTAAAATGTGGACTCTAAACCGAAACTAATCAGGCCCTGAGAATTCAACTCGAAACTCGAAGTTTAACGTTGTTAGGAAGCGGCAGAGGAATTTTTAAAACTCGTAGTAAAATAAAAGAATGAAAATCATTTAGTTAGCCTCTACAAGACGGGCAGAGTCATTATGAGCGCCGCAACGACGAGCGCTATGCTCGTGAATTCCGGCACCGGCGTCGGCGGACCGGGGCGCACGGCGGCGTCAGGAAGGCATGAGCATGAGGACCACCTTCCCCGCTTGCATCTTAATGAAAAATGATTTAAATGATATAAGCAGAAACCCCTTACATGAAACTTGTTGTCGTGGGTTGTGGAATTGGAGGTGCGGAGGTAGTTGCAAACGTCAGGAAGCGTTTGCCGAAAAAAGAGCTTGAGATATGCGTGCTTGACCAAAGGGCTAATACGCAATGTAAAGCATTACACCCGCTCATCCTTAGCGGAAGGGCGACGCCGGAGGAGGCTTCTGGCGACTTGAAAAGGTTTGCAGAGGCGCATGACGCCGAGTTTATAAACGAGCGGGTTGAGGATGTGGACTTTGATGAGCGTCTTGTGAAAACTGAGAAGGGGAGGGAGGTCTCCTATGACCATCTCGTCCTTGCATTCGGCGCAGAGCCTGACTTCAGCGTTCCGGGAGCCGAAGGAGCTCATTCCATATACACACTTGAAGATGCCGTGAGAGCGAAGAATGCGCTTGACGCTCTTGATTTTTCAAAGGAGCGAGACGTCGTGGTCGTCGGCGCCGGGCTGACAGGTGTCGAGGTCGCAGGTGAGCTTAGCGATTTCTTCACACGAACGGGCAAGAAAGTTAAGGTTACGCTCGTCGAGAAAGAGAGCCGGATACTTCCCGAGCTGCCGGAGGAGGTTTCGAGCTTCGTCGCCAACATTCTCAAGGAGCGGGGCGTGGAAATGCTCACGAGCACGAAAGTTACCGAAATAAGCGATGCGGGGGTCATGCTGGAAGATGGACGGATGCTGTCTTCGGACTTCACCCTCTGGGCAGGCGGCGTCAAGCCGCACAGCCTCATAAAAACTATTGCAAGAGTCAAAAGAGACCCCTATTTGGGGGAGATAGGCTTCCCGGTCACTGAGGACGGCTGGCTGCGGGTCGAGCCATTTTCAAGGCTAATGGGCATGACGAGTTTCGACGAGGTGGGGGAAGGCGAATACAAGGAATACATGGTGTTTGCGGTCGGCGACGCCGTGAAGTTTGAGGTTGTGGAGCCGGACTTTTTAGAGAGGGTTTCAATGAAGACCATGGACGAGGCGGAACGCCACGCAAAGACCGTCGCAAAGAACATAGCAACAGTGCTGAAGGGCTGGACCAAGCCGCTCCGCCACATATACATACCGAAAAACGCGACGGTCACGCCGAACGTGCTGATACCCATGGGCGAGAGGGAGGGCGTTGAGGTGCGCTGCGGCTCAGCAAAAAGAGTATCGCCACGGGAGATAAGAAGGAAAGTCAAAGTAAGGAAAGTCTCAGCGGAGAGGGTAAGGAAGGAAGTGGAAGGGGGGTTCAAAGCACTGTTTAAGGAGTAGTAGCGTGCGGCATGCTCTTATGCAGCGTTCTCAATAGTTAATTTTATAAGAGGGGATGTGAAATTAAAAAGCGCCCGTGGTCTAGTTGGCATGACGTCGCCTTGACGCGGCGGAGGTCCTGAGTTCGAATCTCAGCGGGCCCATCTGCGGCGGGGCAAATGCCCCGCCTTTCCTAATTTTAATATGGAAACAAAGCATTTTCTAAGCCTATGAGCAAGATTGTCGAGGTCGTAAGCGGGGGGCTTTGCACGGCGTGTGGTGGCTGCGTGGGTGTTTGCCCCTACATCAAAAGCATCGAAGACAGAGTTGCGGTCATCGAGGACTGCGGCGTCGAGGGCGAGGGGCGCTGCTACTACTTCTGCCCCCGAACGTTTTTCGACGTTGACGAGATGAATGGGTTCGTTTTCGGAGGGCGACGCTCTGAGGAGGACGTGGTTCTTGGACGACACATTTCGGTGCTTGCGGCGAGGGCTAAGAGCGTAGCTATGAGAAAAAACGCTCAATACGGTGGTGTCGTCTCGACAATAATCTCGCACGCCCTTGAAACCGGCGAGATAGAAGCAGCGGTGCTGACAAGCGGCGGTGGGAGCTGTGGAAGCTATGACGGGGGCGGCGGTGAGCTGCTGCCCACGCCAGTTATTGCAAGGAGCAAAGGGGATGTGCTCTCGTGTGCGAAAACGAAGTATTTCATGGGGGCATCGCTTTCCGCCCTTAATAAGGCGTTAAAGGAAGGTTTTGAGAGCGTAGGTGTCGTGGGGACGCCGTGTCAAATCCAAGCTTTGAGGAAGATGCAAGCTTACGGCGACGCCGTGCAGAGCGGCGGCATTTACGAGAAAATTGACGCCTCTAAGAGCGTTAAGCTCGTCGTCGGGCTGTTTTGCATGTGGGCGCTTTCATACGATTTTCTTTGGTATTTGAGGAAACATGTTGAGCTGTCGGCAGTGAGGAAGCTTGATATACCCGTTGGTGGTTTCCTCGTCTTCGGCGAGGATTTCAGGAAAGAACTACCGCTGGAGGAGGTCAGGAGATACGTGAGGCACGCCTGCGACGTTTGCTACGATATGACGTCGGAGTTCGCGGATATCTCGGTCGGAGCGCTCGAGGGCGTGCCTGACTGGAACACTGTAATTCTAAGGACGAAGCTCGGTGAGCGGATTTTCAGAGAGGCGGAGAAGGCGGGCGTTTTAGAGGTTAAAGAGCTGGAGGTGGAGCGATTAGAGCATTTGCGGTGGGCGTCGCTGCGAAAGAAGGCGAAAGCGTGGCGACGGATGCATGAGTTTAAAGTTGAATTTTTGAAGATAAGCGAGCTTGAGAGGGGAATTGTTGAGGGATTTCCGTTGGAGGAGTGAGTGTGATGTCAATCACGCTGGACGCGCCCGGACGGGAAGTGCTGCTGATGGGGAACGAGGCGATAGCGAGAGGTGCCATCGAGGCAGGCGTGGCGTTCTGCTCCGCATACCCGGGAACGCCGTCGTCCGAGATTTTGGGTGTTCTTGCGGAGGCGGCGCCGAAGCTCGGCTTCTACGCAGAATGGTCAACGAATGAGATCGTAGCGATGGAAGCAGCAGCCGCCGCTGCGTTCTCAGGACTGCGGGCGATGTGCTCGATGAAATCACAGGGCTTGAGCGTTTGTGCGGACTTTCTGACGACGCTGAACCTCTCCGGGACGAAAGGCGGACTGGTCATCGTGGTCTGCGACGACCCTGCGGCGCTTTCGAGCGTGAACGAGATAGACACGAGGAGCTACGCTGAGATTGCGGACCTGCCGCTGTTTGAGCCTGCGACCGTCCAAGAGGCGAAGGACATGACGAAGTTCGCATTTGAACTCTCGGAAGAGCTTTGCGAGCCGTGCATCGTGCGCAGCGTCACCAGAATCTCGCACGGTCGTGGCAACGTGAGGCTCGGCGAGATAAGCAAGGAGCGACGGGCGGCGGAGCTCTCAGAACGTTTCATCACGGGACTTGCGACGAGCGCCGTGGAACGGCACGCTGGACTGCATGCGAAGCTGAGAGCGGCGGCTGAAAAGTTCGAAAGCTCGCCGTTTAACTTTTATTACGGTGATCCCAACGCCGCATTTCTGATAATAACGTCGGGAGCAGGCTGGCTTTACTCGAAGGAAGCTTTTCAGATTTTAGGACTGGACGAGGGCTTTGGCATTCTGAAGCTGGGGACGACGCATCCTTTGCCAAGAAGGCTCGTGGCGTCGCATTTAAAGCATGCTGTTGAAATCCTGGTGATCGAGGAGACCGACCCGTTCATAGAGCGTAAAGTGAAGGCGCTCGCCGTCGACCTCCGCCTCGATATCTGCGTTTACGGCAGGGAATTAGGAAGCGAGCGTGCTTTTGCGGACGCCGTCGGCGAAATGAGCGTCGACGCCGTCATTGAGGCGTTGCAGCAGGTGAAAAAGCTAAGTGTAGCGGGTCTTCGGAACGCCGAGTATGAGAAAGAGGCAGAAGAGGCATTAAAGATTCTACCTAAGCGTGAGATAGCGTTCTGCCCGGGCTGCCCGCATCGTGCATCGCTCTTTGCGATAAAGACCGCGATAAAGCTCGACGGGCGGGACGTTCCAGTCTGCGGCGATATCGGCTGCTACACGCTTGGGATGTTTCGAACGGGCTTTTATCTTTCAAAAACGTCGCACTGCATGGGCGCCGCCATCGGACTCTCCTCAGGCTTTAGGAGTTTAAAGAAGCCAGTGATTGCGCTCGCTGGCGACTCCACGTTCTTCCACGCCTGCGTCCCGGGGCTGATAAACGCCAAATACAACAACGCAAACGTGCTTTACATCCTCCTCGACAACGGGGCGACGGCGATGACAGGCTTCCAACCGCACCCCGGCGTCGGCACGAACGCCATGGGCGAGCCGGCGCCCACCGTGCGTCTTGAGGAGGTTTGTAAGGGCATAGGCGTGCCGGTGCGTATCTGCGACCCATTTGACGTGGACGACGCCGTGAGGGCGGTTTACGAGCTGCTGCAACAGCAAGGTGGCACCCGAGTTCTCATCTTCAGGCACACTTGCGGAATCATTGAGACTAAACAGCGTGGCAAGAGGAAAGCTTACGTCGTCGAGGAAAAATGCATAGGAGAGGACTGCGGCTGCAACCGCTTTTGTTCCCGCGTGTTTAACTGTCCAGGCATCGTCTGGGACAAGGAGAAAGGGAAAGCGAGAATTGATGAAGTGGTGTGCACCGGCTGCGGCGTCTGCGCAAAGTTGTGCCCCGCCGGCGCAATAATCGTTGAGGAGGAGAGCTACACGGGTTAAACCGGGAATCACGGCGTTCGCCACTTAATGAGCGGAAATCTTCAGAAAACGTTCCGAGCGTATCTGAAGCTCAGCTTTGTCGGCAGAATACGGCAACACGAAGTTTATTATACGCTTGGTGGGTGTTCCACGAGGCTAATAAATTCGCTCAAGGTGGGATAAAGCCCTCGAAATCTCTCCAGGGCTTCTGAGCACATGCACGCCCATTGTAACGAGCGTTAAAACGTTTTTTGCATCCACTTTTCTGACTCGGATTTCAACGTCCTCTCCACCACGAATGGCGCCATGCGGGCATGCTGAGACGCATCGTCCGCAGCCGTCGCACCTCAACAAATCTATTTGTTCTGAAATCGCGTTTTGCGGGCAAACCTCTCTCGGCGAGCAGTGCTCGCATTTCCACGCTTGACAAACTTCCCTGTTAACGATGTAAGGCATTTTCGAGCGGAGCACGCCCGTGCCGTCTTTAGAGCCGAAGATGAAGTCTGTCGGCACAACGAAGACGGGAATGCCGCCCTTCATCGCAAGCGAGACGGCGTTCGTAACAAGGGAGTCGGCGATGCCGCTCGCTATTTTCGCAACGGTGTTCGCCGTCGCGGGAGAAACGACGAGCGCTGCATACTTCCGCAGGAGAAACCTGCCTGCCTTTGGAAACGACGCTCCCTGCTCACTTTCGAGGAATATTTCTTCGAGGTAACCACCGCTCGAAATCCTTTTGAGCTGTGGGGAGAGTCCATACATTTTTAAAACCTCTTCGGCTGCCTTTGAGACGAGTGTCGTGATTTTAACGCCTTGCTCCCTCAGGTGTTTAAAAGCCTCGACGCTTTCCTTAAGGAAATGTCCTGCCCCGGTCACGCACCACGCAACGTTCATCAAAGCTCCTTAAGCATTACTAACAATTTTTCAAGTTTCCTCTTCCCCCGCCGCAGCACGAAGTTCGCACGCCCAAGCACGAAACGCAAAAAGTGCTCGTCGCAAAGGACTTCGCCGCCTACGCCAAGCGGCACGTCCATACGCTCCGTGCTTAGAATCTCAACAACCGTCTTATCGGCGGAGACGGATTTTATGCTGCTGTATTTGAAGCCTGCAGCGGCTGCTGCTTTTAAAATCCGCTCCGCGCTGCTTAAATCTCTGGCAGTTACGTGTATTATCGGTGGCTGCGCCAGTAGCCAAAGCTCTCCACGGTCCCTACCGCCAGCAACCCAAAATTTCAAAGCGTTTTGCAGCTCTTCAAAGCTGACGGGGCGATGCCACTTCGCAACGAACCTCGCCTCTTTTTTCGCTCCCGCCTCAGGCAAGCTTATCAAAACTATTCTGCCGGAGCAGCTGCTTGTCGTGTAATACTCCGCCCGCCTGTTAATCTCAGCGAGTATTTCTGTGATGTCCTCATCAACGACGCAGCCCGCCGCCAGCCTTTCCAAAGCTTTGCGTCTCGCATGCTCAAACACATTAATAATAAGGCAGTAACTAAGGTTGATGCCAACGGGCGGCGGCAGGCGGTTTGAGGTGATACCTGCAGTTGATATTAAAGGTGGGCGGTGCGTGCGGCTGCGGCATGGTTGCGAGGATGCTGTGATTTTCAAGAGCGACGACCCAGTGGCGGCGGCGAGGCGTTGGCTGGAAGCCGGCGCAGGACGGCTGCATGTCGTGGACCTTGACGGCGCCTTCCAGCACGGTAGGAACATTCCGATAATCCGGGAAATTGTAGAACTCGCCGCCACGTATTCAGCGAGGGTGCAGGTGGGCGGGGGCATCCGCAGCCGTGACGATGTTGCTTCTCTCTTGGGGATGGGAGTTGACAGAGTCATATTGGGAACCATAGCTATGAAGGACAGAGTTTTTTTGAAAAAGCTTGTTGGCGAATTTTCTGACGGAATCATGGTGGCGTTGGACGCTCTCGGCGGCGAGGTCGTCATCAGCGGTTGGAAGGAACGCACCGGACTCCGAGCAAGCGTCGTCGCCCGCGAGTTCGAAGCCTTAGGCGTTAAGAGCCTGCTGTTTACGAGCGTCGAAGCTGACGGCACACTTTCGGGTGTGAACGCCGCCGCTATCAAAGAAGTGGTGGACGCCGTTGATATTCCCGTGGTAGCGGCAGGCGGCGTTTCGAGCCTTGATGACATCCGCAAGGTGAAAGAGACGGGCGCGAGCGGTGTCGTCATCGGCAGTGCGCTCTACATAGGGAAAATAAAACTTAAGGACGCACTGAGAGTATGCAGCTTGACCGATTAATTTGTGGGCGGGGGTTGCCGAGTCTGGAAAAGGCGCAGGGCTTAGGTGTCCGCATGCGGTCGTCCTTGCTACGGGCGAAGAGACCCTGTCCCGTAGGGGTCCGAGGGTTCAAATCCCTCCCCCCGCATTCAGCACTGCGAGCAGTGGCGCCTCAGGCTCGTGCTTCAGCGTCTCGTAAACCATGAACGTCTCAGTCCGCTCTACGGCGCCGAAGGCGTGCAAACTTTTTATGAACGCCGTAAGCTCCGCCTTGTCCCGAACGAGTAGCTCTACGAAGAAATCAAAGCGTCCGAAGAGGAGATGGAGCTGCGTCACGCACCGGCACCGCTTAAGGAACTCAGTAAGCTCCTCTCTGAGGACTTTGTCGGGCTTTGCAATTATCAAGACGTAAGCCTTGAACGAGAGCCCCAGCTTCTCGGCGTCAAGACGCATCGAAAACTTCTTTATCAGCCCCCCTTCTAAGAGCCGCCGTATCCTGTTAAGGACGGTTTGGCGGCTGAGCCCGCACTGCCGCCCCAACTCCGAATACGACAACCGACCATCAGAGAGCAGCCCCTTCAATATGCATTTGTCATTCTCATCAAGCTCGATTCTCATCAAATGTCAAAAAGGGAAGAGAAACATTTATAAGTTGCGTGGCTCATGTCAATTGGGTGGGAAGAACGTTGAGCCTCTGGTTAATTGAGCAGGGTGGGCTGGTAAGATGGGAGCGTTAGAGTGGTTGAGGTCGAGGATTGAGAGGGGGGAGTGGCAGAAGCTGGCGCGGATTCCGAACAAGGAGGTGCATGAGTTCGTAGCGGCGAGCGTGAGGCTCTGCAACCCCGACGATGTTTTCATCTGCAGCGACACTCCCGACGAGGTTGCGCACATCAAGAACATGGCAATTGTTTCGGGCGAGGAGTCCGCCGCCCTCGCAACGCCCGGGCACACGTTCCATTTCGACGGCTACTTTGACCAAGGCAGGGACCGCCGAGTTACGAAGTTTCTCGTGCCGAAAGGCGACTCTTTCCCGCCGGAACTTAACCAAATAGACCGGGACGAGGGACTTGCCGAAATCTACGGGCTGCTCAAAGACTCCATGCGCGGGAAGACGATGATTGTTCGGTTTTTAACGCTAGGACCTCCGAACTCGCCCTTCACAATCCCGTGCATGGAATGCACGGATTCGTGGTATGTTGCGCACTCCGTGAGCCTGCTTTACCGGGAGGGCTACGAGCAGTTCCTAAAGCTGAAGGAGGGCGAGGAATTCTTCAAGACGCTGCACTCCGCCGGGCGGCTCGACGAGCGCAAAATCAGCGTGGACCACGACAAGAAACGCATTTACATCGACTACGTAACGAACACGGTTTACAGCGTCAACACGCAATACGCCGGGAACTCCGTCGGTTTCAAGAAGCTGGCGCTGCGGCTCGCCATCCGGAAGGCGCATCGGGAGGGCTGGCTGGCTGAACACTTCGCAATCGTGGGCATCCACAGCGTTAAAGGAAATAGGAAGACATACATGGCGTTTGCGCTGCCGAGCGGCTGTGGGAAGACCTCGACGGTCATGCTGCCGGGCGAGAGCGTGCTGTCGGATGACATCTCCTACGTGCGGAACATTGACGGCGTTTGCCGAGCTGTGAACGTCGAGGCAGGTATCCTTGGCATCCTCCAGGGCATAAAATCAGAAAGCGACCCCCTACTCTACCGAGTGCTGACGAGTCCCAACGAAATAATCTTGTCTAATGTCTTGGTCAAAGACGCCCGAGTATATTGGCTGGACATGGGGGAGGAGCTGCCGACTGAGGGCGTGAACTACACAGGGAAATGGTGGAAAGGCAAAATCGGTCCGGACGGAAAAGAGGTCCCGCCGGCGCACAAGAACGCACGTTACACAATCTCGCTCAAGGCGTTGCCGAACTGCGACGAAGAGCTGGAGAACCCGATGGGCGTCGAGCTCGGCGGCATGGCATTCGGCGGCAGGGATTACAGGGCTTACGTGCCGGTGCAGGAAAGCTTCGACTGGACGCACGGCGTCGTCGTTTACGGCGCCGCCCTCGAAACCGAGACGACCTTCACGATAACAGAGGCGGAGGGGAAATACGAGATAAACGTGATGAGCATCCAGGACTTCCTGTCCATACCGCTCAGGCAATACGTGAAGAACTACATCGAGTTCGGGAGGCGGCTCAAGAAGCGTCCGCTGGTCTTCGGCGTGAATTACTTCCTGAAGGACTTGGAGACCGGCGAGTTCCTCAACCACCCGAGGGACAAGCCCGTGTGGGTGAAGTGGATGGAGCTTCGGATTCACGGCGACGTTGACGCCCTCAAAGCCCCGACGGGTCGCATACCGTGCTACGAAGATTTGGAAGAGCTCTTCGAGCAGGTTTTAGGCAAGAAATACCCGAAGGACGCTTGGGTCAAGCAGTTCACAATCAGAGTTGAGGAAAACTTGAAGAAAGTAGAGCGGGTGGAGGCGTTCTGGAAGAAGGTCTCAGACGCTCCTGAAGAGGTGTTCGAGGTGCTCGAAGCCCAGCGGAAGCGGCTGCTCGACGCCGAAAGAAAATTCGGAAAATACGTCTCGCCGGAGGCTTTTGCGTGATTTTTGATTTTTGCAGCTCAGAGGGGGCGTCGCTCACGCATCCCACACACTTTCGACATTTTTCCCCTCCAGCTTAACCCCCTCGGCGCCGGCTTTCGTCGAGAATACCGAAGTTGCGCCAGCGGCGCGCATCACCGCTGCTATCCGTAACTTCGCAGCTTCATCTCCCTGCGGCGGGAGCGCAATCACGCAGCCAACGCCCCCAAAAGCCTCGCTGCTGCCGGCGCCCGTAACCTTAGCGCCGAGCGCTCCGTTTTCTTGCGCCGCCTTCGCTATGTTTGCAAGCCGTCGAGGAACCACACCCATTGCGTCCAACAGCCCGTGGTTCACGTTCATGAGCTCACCGACACTCTTAAAATCGTTTTTTCGCAGAGCCTTTACAGCCTCTTCGGATATTTCCCCCACAACTTCGAAAATCTTGTCAAAGACTTTGAATTCCTCCTTACGTCTGCGAACGCCCTCTACAAGCTCTTTGGTCTTAAAGCTCAAATTTCCGGCTACGCCATGCGGCACGCAACTCACGCAGCCGATAAGCAGCTCGAAGGGTTTAAGGCTGAGTTTTTCCACGTTTCCGTTTCTGATGACGACGAAGCCGCCGAACGTCGAAATAGCGGTGTCGGTGGGTGACGCTGCGCCCTGCACCCGCTTTTCAACCTCATGGGCGAGCGCCCGCAGTTCATCGAGCGAAATCTCAAGGCGGCTGCACGAGAACAATGCTGCAAGCACCGCAACACAAACAGCGGCTGAGGAGCCCAAACCGGCAGAAGGTAGAATTTCGGAAAATATCTCAAGTTCTACGCCGTTACAATGAGCGTTACAATGCTCCCTAAAGATAGAAACGCATTCCTCAACGTATTTTAACCCTTCTCGTCCCTGCGTCTCGCTTGCGTAACTGTCGTCTTTGATGAGAACTTTCATACCGAAACTCGGGACGTCACGAGCGTTAATTAAGTAACCCGGCTCGCCCCTTGGTGTTGCGACGGCAAACGC
>QMVQ01000037.1 GCA_003661185.1 Candidatus Alkanophagales archaeon
ATTTCCAAAGCGCATCGGCATAATCACGTCGCCGACAGGCGCTGCGATTCGGGACATGCTGAAGATAATAAAGAAGAGGTATCCAAACGTCCACGTTTTGATAAGCCCGGTGAAGGTGCAAGGCGAGGAGGCGTCGCTCGAAATAGCTAACGCAATAAAATTTATGAACAACGTGAGTGAGACGCTTTTGCCGATAGACGTGCTGATTGTGGGGCGGGGCGGGGGCTCCATTGAGGAACTTTGGGCGTTTAACGAAGAAATTGTCGCACGCGCAATCTACGAGTCGAAAATCCCGATAATTTCAGCAGTCGGGCACGAGATTGACTTCACAATCGCCGACTTCACCGCAGACCGCCGGGCAGCGACGCCATCCGAAGCTGCCGAAATCGTTGTCCCGGACATGCGGGAGCTGAAAAAAAGCTTAGAAACGCTGGAAATCAGACTTCGCCAGAGCATCTCAAAGCAGCTTGAGGTCTGCAGGAAGCGGCTGGAAAGCGTGGAACGCAGCGCAGTCTTCAGGAAGCCCACAGAAAGAATAGACAAATACCGGCAGCAGGTGGACGAGCTAAAAAGCAGGCTGCTCGCCATCCTTTCGCACTATCTTGAGCTGAAGAAGAGCATGTTACAGGGCATCGCCGGGAAGCTGGACGCCCTCAGCCCGCTTGCGGTGTTCGGCCGGGGCTTCAGCGCCTGCCTGCGGCTCGATGGCAGCGTCGTGCGCAGCATCGAAGACGTGAGTATCGGCGACGCCGTCAGAATATTGTTGAGCGATGGAGAGCTGTTGTCAGAAGTGAGGGGAAAGAGGAAAAGAGAAAATTAATGGCGTAGGTAGCTACCAGAACAGATTTTCTCACCTCTTTTTGCTCCTTTTCAGTAAGCTTTTCCAATCCTAAATATCCTCTTTGAGCATATTTCATCAACATCCTTCAATACTCTCGCGGGTCTTTTCCACCGCTCTTTAAGTTCGTCGTCTCCCGAGAGAGCCACATTCACATACCTAAACGGTTAAGTATGTTACGACTAACAAATATGGGGAGAGCGCATGGAGCTAAGTTTCGAAGATGCATTACGGCGGCTTGAGGAGATTGTGGAGATGTTAGAGCGGGGCGACTTGCCGTTAGAAGAGGCGTTAAAACTTTACGAGGAGGGGATTACGCTCTACCGTGTTTGCAACAAGAAGCTCGACGAGGCAGAATACAAAGTTGAAACGTTGGTGAACGAGGGCGGAGAGATAAAAATGGAAAAATTTGAGGGAGAGGGTTAATTATTCCAGTATTATCAAGGAATCCGCAGCCACCACGCCTTTACCCCGCTCGCGAACGAACAGCGGGTTTATGTCGAGCTCTTTAATCTCAGGGTGTTCGACCACGAGTGCCGAAACTTTGAGAAGAACGTCAATTAACGCATCTACGTCGGCGGGCGGGATGTGACGGTAGCCCTTGAGAATTTTGTAGCCTTTTATTTCCTGAATCATCTCAATGGCGTCTTCACGCTCTATCGGGCAGATTCTGAGTGAGATGTCCTCGAGGATTTCCGTAAAAATGCCACCAAGCCCAAAGAGGATGGTAGGGCCGAAAATTTCGTCCTTCTTCGAGCCGACGAGCGTTTCGACGCCACTCTCCACCATTTCTTGAACTAAGAATGCGGGCGTGATGTTCTGCGCCTTTGCCCTTTCGGACAGGGCGTCGTATGCTGCGAGGAGCTGTTTTTCATCCTCGATGCCGATGTGGACGCCGCCGAAGTCTTGTTTGTGCGTAACCGCGTGCGAGCAGATTTTCAGGACGACAGGATAGCCGACCTCCTCGGCAGCCTCCACGACTTCTTCCATCGTCCTCGCTACGATCTCTCTGGTTATCGGGATGCCGCACTCCGCAAGTATCAGTTTTGATTCGTGCTCGTTAAGGACTTTCCTGCCCTCGCCGAGAGCCGCTCCAATTACCTCCCTTATCATCTAAATCATCCTTATGAGCCGCTCAACGTCGCTCGTGAGACTCTTCTTCGGCGGCGGCACGCAAACTTCCAACTCTTCTTCCTCTTCCCGCCTGCTGTAGGCAATGCTTTCCTCGACGCCTGTCATGATGGCGGTAACCCGGACCCTGCCGCTATAATTCTCGTTGATTCTTGCGCCCCAGATGACCGTGGCGTTCGGATCTATTTCATACGTCAGGAGCTTCACGATATCGTCAACCTCTTTGATCGTGAGGTCGGGGCCGCCTGTGATGTGCACCAAACTACCTTTAGCGCCTCGGTAGTCGAGGTCGAGGAGCGGATGACCGAGCGCCGCCCTGACGACCTCCTCGGCTTTGTTCTGCGACTTCGACGTCTCGCCGATGAGCATGACTGCGATGCCCTTGAACCGCATTATCGCCCTGAGGTCTGCGAAGTCGAGGTTTATCAGCGAGGGCTGCGTGATGGTCTCGGTTATACCTTTCACGGTGTTCGCGATTATCAGGTCCATCACCTTAAAGGCTTCCTCGACGGGCAAATTCGGGACATACTGCAAGAGCTTCTCGTTGTCGAGCACAATGACGGTGTCCGCAAACTTCTTCAGCTCTTCAACCCCGTCTTGCGCCTTCTTTATCCTCGCACGCTCAGCTCTGAACGGCGAGGAGACCATAGCCACGACTATCGCACCAAAATCCTTGGCGACTTCAGCCACGATGGGTGCGGCGCCGGTGCCCGTGCCGCCGCCCATGCCAGCCGTGACGAACACGAGGTCCTTGCCCCGGAGCGCCTCTTCTATGACCTTTTTATCCATCTCTGCAGCTTTCTTTCCAATCTCAGGCTCTCCACCCGTCCCCAAACCTCTCGTCAGGGCTTTACCTATCAGTATTTTCTTTTGCGCCTTCGTGTTGTCGAGATGGAGTTTGTCGGTGTTTATGGCAATACGGTCCGCGCCTTCCACCCTCAGCTCCTCAAGCCGGCTTATTGTATTGTTCCCGGCGCCGCCGATCCCTACGACCGCAACTCGGGGGACCCCGAAATACGACGTTTCGGGCTCGCTAACTCGGCTCGTGCTGTTCCCGAATATCATCTCCAACTCGTTTATCAAGAGATTCTCCCCCCATGCAGCCTCCTAAAGAAGCAATAAATAAAAAATTATTACTGTAATAAATACCCTTCCATGGACTTAAAATGTAAAAAATACAGTAACAATTCTCGATGGGTGGGCGTTCATAATAGAGTTATTTGTATCCAAAACGATATTTTTCCGAAAAACGCCCGAACACGAAATTATTATCCTTGAAATATAAAAAGGGGGCAGTCTCTACGAGAACGGGCACCATTTCCACTGTATCGCCCCACTTGGTTATCTACGTGACGCCGCAGGTGCGCCCGTGACAACCGCCATATACCTGCCCGTATCTGGAGATGATATACTAAAATATTCCCATTAAAGATTAAAGCGAAAATCCATGTTTGCTGTTGTAGAGGACACGTCTAAAGAGGTAGGCAAAATATCAGCAAGCGTCTCGGCACCGCAACCGCTCGTTTAGGGTAACGTCTTTGCGCCATGAGCAGCTATTTTGCTTCTAATGATGCCGCCGAATTCCAAAAGGCATTCATATATGTTTTCGGGTAACGTGCCCAAGACCCTACGCCCGTCGCCCGCAAGCCCGACGGCGAAGACTGTGTCGCCGAGCATTGCGACACTTGCAAGCCCGCCCGCTGCCTCCACAGCCTCTATGGCGTCTTTACCACGCTCGCTTACCAGTCCAGTTTCGTAAGCAAAACGCTTGGACAACCGCATGAAGTTTTCAAGACTCGGCGCCTGCATTAAATCCCGCATCGCTCGCCGCCCCGCCTCGTTTATCCTCCGCTTCGCATCTTCATCATCTAACACCTCCTTCGTCGGTAGCTCCCTGAAAGCGACGGCGCCGACCTCGACGCTCCCGCACGGGATTTTGTCGACGACGCCGACGCCCGGCGGTCCTGGCGAGAGCCTGATGACAACGCCACCGTAACTCTGGGCGATGATGTCGCCTAAGCCCGTTTTGTTCGTCACCTCTGCGACGTGGGCGAGTTGAGCGAGGCGGTTCAGCGACATTTTTAGCGAAAAAAGCTCGTTAAGTGCGAGTGCGGTGCTTAAAGTGCCGGCGGCGCTTGCGCCGAAGCCACAACCTACGGGCACCTCCAGCTTGATGTCCACGATGACAGGCTTGCCCGCGAGGCGTTCTACGACGAGTTTTGTAGTCTTTGCATCGGTTTCGACGCCGTTGATGAGAATACGGTGCTTGCGTTCGTCAATACTTTCGCTAAAACGGACTTCGACTACGCAGCCCGCCTCAAGGGCGACGCCGCAGCCCACAGAGCCCGTGCGCAACGGACTTTCATGCCTAATTATCTCAAAGAAGCCGGTAATGTGTGACGGCGAATATGCCTTCACGCCGACCTTGGAGCGGGCAGGCATGGAACTAAAAATAAAAAAATAAATTTAGAAAGTGCCAATAACCTTTTTCGCCTCGCCGATGATCCGTAAGACTTCAGCGACGTCGGGCGTCTCAAGCTCTGCAGGCACTTTTATCTCGGTCAAACCGACCCACGCCGGGCATGCAATCAGCCGCACGCCGGCGTCCTTCGCCGCCTTCACGAGCGCCACAGGATCGGCGGCGAGTCCTAACTTCTTTGCGTTCTCCTCTATTTTGCTCTTGTAGCCCTCGAGCAGCGGGGCGAGCCTGAACTTCCGCTCCGCAAGCGCCACGAGCGCCTCCTGCGTGAAGATGACAGCGACGTCCCCGCCCGCCTTCTTGGTCTCAATCGCGGCGATGAGGCTGCTTATGTAAGAATTTACCATGCCATCCCGGCATATTACCACGATGTCCGCCATGCTATCACCACCGTTTTGGCTTTCGACGACATTCGATGCGTCATCGAGAGCCTCCCATCTCCGCCACTCCGTTCGGAGCGACTTCATAGATGGCATTCGGGGCAAGCGGAAGTCCCCACATCTGAGGTTTCTCTTCTCTCGCTCACGCTCATCAGCCTCTCGGCTTCGCGTCTTTCTACCCTTGCACCTTCCTTTTTAATTTCAATTAATATAAAGCTGGCGATCTCGGTTGCAACTGTATGCGCGAATGTTATCTAAACTTAGGACTGTCAGCAAACCCTCTAAACCGTTTCTTCCTTGGTTCCGAACATACTCAAAAGGATATTTTAACGCCCGTCTTAACCTTTGCCAGCATAAGTTCCGACCAGCTGCGTCCTTTAAATTTTAGGTATACTAAGTAAATAAGAGGCAGTAGTCCCGTGGTGTAGGGGTCAAGCATGCGGGCCTTTGGAGCCCGCGACGGCGGTTCGAATCCGCCCGGGACTATCTTACACCTGTTCCTCCTCTCCGCGGCTAAGGACCTTCACGCTGTCGCCCCTGACAGTAATGGGTATAGGAACAACGGCGTCGAAGAGCTCGATGGTGACCTCCTCACGAGTCTCGTCTACCCGCTTAACACGGGCGCGCTCGCCTTTCAGAGGTCCTGATATGATTTCGACGATGCTACCTTCGACGATGCCTGTTATCGAGGGGCGTGGCGTGAGGAAATGCTCTATCTCGCCGAGGCTCGTCGCACCTCGGACCAGCGACCTTGCATGCGGTATATGCTGTATTGCTTCCTCTATGGTATCAGGCTTCTCAGCCTCGACGAGCACATACCCCTTCAGGTTATCGGGCACTAAAATCGCTTTCACCCCGTGGTCCTTTTTCCCACGTATCGCCCGCTCTATGAGGTTTGCTACCGCCTGTTCCTGATTTACCGTCGTCTTCACGGCATAGATTGACATTCTCACACCCTAAATACTCTCAGGTAGCACCGTCAGGAAGACATATATCAAAAACCCTATAAGTCCAATAATTAATATCACGGCGCCCGCAATTTTTGAAATTCTTAAAAACTCCTCTCTCGTAGGTCTCCTCGTGAGCTTCAAAATAACAGAATACTCTCTTAGCTTCGACTCCAAACCTTTCACGTCCAAATTCAATTTTCTCTCTTGAGGCATCTTCCCGCTTTCCTACGTTATAGCATAAATACCTGTCGGATTCAAGGCGAAAGGGACGCACTTCGCTCGCCGGCGGGCATGAACCCCTGAGCGACGGCGCCGCCGCCGACGAACGTGTAGTTCGCGTCCTCTAAACCTGTCAATGCCTCGAGCGTCACTTCAAGCCCGTAGCATTCGGCAGACTTGCAAAGGACGACGGTGCCATCGACGCACACCGCCCCCAAAAATCTTTGCCTCGGCGGGACGCCGAACCCGAGCGCCTCCATCTTTTTGGGTCGTAGCCCGGAAGCCTCCTCTCATCGGCAAGCTTCTTCGCAACTTCAATGAACCCCACCTTCCGCCTCGACTGCCGCCGCCACTCCCCATTGAACATCTTTTCATCTTTGACCAGCACAACTCCATAAGCCTCTTTAAGGACCTCCTCCGGGCGTCTCTTATCTCTCATTCCTTCCGCCCGGGCGGGGCAGTAGCTTACTCGCTCGATTCGGAACTGCGGCTCACCCGATTATATCAATGCCGTATTTCTCTTTCTTGGTAACCTTCCCAAGGATTTGGTCCGAGCGCACGCCCGTCACGATGACCATCGCACGTATCGTGTTTTTCAGCTCAGGTAGGATTTGGGCGCCCCAAATGATTCGTGCATTTGGGTCCACCATCTTGTAAACCTCCTCGACGACGCCTTCCGCCTCCTCGATAGTCATGTCCTCGCCGCCACAGACGTTCACGAGCGCCGCCTTCGCTCCCGAGATGTCCACGTCGAGCAGCGGAGAGCGCAAAGCCCGCTTCACCGCCTCCAACGCTTTATTATCGCCATTTGCCTCGCCCAAGCCTATCATTGCGACGCCGCCCTTCTGCATCACCGTGCGGACGTCTGCAAAATCCAGATTTATCAAGCCGGGCTTCGTTATCAGCTCGGTAATGCCCTTCACCGCCCGCATTAATACCTCGTCAGCGACCTTGAACGCCACGTTCAGCGGAAGCCGAGGCGCAACCTGCAAAAGTCTGTCGTTCGGGATTACAATAACAGTGTCAGCGGACTCTCTCAGCCTCTCAAGCCCCAGTTCGGCATTCTCCCAGCGAACCCGCCCCTCGGCGGTGAATGGCATGGTCACGACCGCTATCGTCAGCGCTCCCGCCTCTGCCGCCGCCGCCGCAACGATAGGCGAGGCGCCGGTGCCCGTGCCGCCGCCGAGCCCGCACGTCACGAATACCATATCGGCGCCTTTGACCACGTCCTTTATTTCATCTATGCACTCTTTTGCCGCTTCCTCGCCGAGCTGCGGAAGGCTGCCCGCGCCGAGCCCTCTTGTCGTCCTTTTCCCCAAAAGCACCTTTTTGTGGGCGTTTGCATAGAACAGGTGTAAAGCGTCCGTATTCATCGCAATTAGCTCGGCGCCCGCAATTCCCTCTTCCATCATTCTTTGTATGGTGTTTGTGCCGCTGCCGCCGCATCCTATTACTTTTATGACAGTCTTGGCTCTCTTCAGAATCTCCTCCAGCTCCTCATCTACAACCTCTCTTCCTCTACTTACCACCTCGTTGATGATATGCTCCATATTATTACCTCTTTGCTTACAATGATGCGGAGGGGGGGATTCGAACCCCCGAACCCCTACGGGACTGACCCCTCAAGCCAGCGCCTTTGTCCGCTCGGCAACCTCCGCAACCACCACCGCCAATTTTACATATTTCCCTCTCAAAGCCCTTGCAGCTCTCAACACCAGCTCCCAGGCATCATAAGAGCCATCAGACTCAACATTGAAGATAAATGAGTTCTTGTCATAAGACACTTTTATGGCGTCCCTATCGCAGACATCCTCGCAAAGCTTGCAGAGCGAGCAGAGCTTTTCATCCTTTACCCTCAACACCGTTGTAGCTTCAAGTATTTGCTTTGGGCATTCCTCAACGCACTTCCCGCAAAGGTCGCATTTCTTCTCATCTATCTCGATTACTGGCAGGTTTTTATAACCGCATACCGTTGCGGGCTGCCATTTCGCATGTTTCTTGCCAACGCCGAGTCTTGCAATCGCTTCTAACATTACGCTCTGTCGTGAGATTGTTTTTATCCCGTTTATCCGTGTCTCTCTGGAAATCAGCTTGACGATGGGGATGTTCGGATACGGACGGACCTTCTCATCTGACGAAATAAGCTCGTCGGAGTAAACGACACGCTCCCCCACGCTTTCAGGGCTCTGAGCGGAGAGCGTGAACGACACTTGGCAGAAGCCGCAGCCTTCGCCTTTGCATTCGCACTCCTCGGGAAATACAAACTCATCTATGTTTTCAGCCCTCAACGGGATGAGCGCAAGCCTTAACGCCAAAATCTCGTCGAAGAGCGGCGAAGTGTTCTCATAAATATTAACCTCGTCAATCGCAAGCTTCGGAACCTCTGTCAGCATGGCTCTACGCAGGGCGTTCGCAAAGCTCGGCTCAACGCCCCGCAATATGAATTTGACCTCCATGTCCGTAAGCTCGAGAATCTCCACCTCCATAGCAGCACCCCGCTCAGACCCTTCTTCCCCGCTTCCCGCCCGGCGGTCTCGTGCCGTCATGCGGTATTGGTGTGACGTCTTCTATCCTTCCAATACGCAGGCCCCCCCTCGCAAAAGCCCTGATCGCCGCTTGCGCCCCCGGTCCTGGGCTTTTCTCCCGGTTACCGCCCGGCGCCCGCACTTTTATATGAATGCCCACGATACCTTTTTCCTTCAGCTTCTCAGCAAGCTGAAGGGCGAGCTGCATTGCCGTGTATGGTGAGCTTTCGTCTCTATCTGCCTTTGCTACCATGCCCCCCGAGCCTCTTGCGATGGTCTCCGCTCCCGTCAAGTCAGTTATCGTGATTATCGTGTTGTTAAACGACGAATATATATGGGCTACTGCCCACTTCCCCTCTACCATAGCTCCATCCCCCACTCTACGTCAAACCAAGTCGCTCTGCAATGTCTTCTGAGAAATATCGCACCTCGGGCTCTTCGTCCACAGATACTATATAACTGGGCGCCGTCACCCGCCGTCCGGCTACTGCAATGTGTCCGTGCACAATTAGCTGCCGTGCCTGTTTCATCGTCTTAGCAAGTCCCTTCTTATACACAATCGTCTGCAAACGCCGTTCTAAGAGGTCTTCAATGCTTAGCCCCAAAACGTCGTCGACGTCGCCATCTGGCTTCAATATCCCTTTCCTTTTCAAACTCCTTAGAATCCCCTCCCGCTTCTTTAAGGCGTGCTCGCTGCCCTTCATGCTGGAAAGCGCTGCTGATATCCCTCGAATTTCTCTTCTGTATTTCTTTATAGTCGTTAGCGCCTTGTATATCTCCCGTTTGTTTTTTAACCCGTACTTCTCGACGAGCTCATGTTCTTCTTGTATTCTTGTTGCTTCCCAAGGATGCTTTGGCGTCTCGTAGGTCTTCCTTCGCCTCTTCGGGTCGCCCATCCGCCGCTCACCTCCTCTTCCTTCTAACGCCGACGACAGGACCTCTCCTGCCGGTAGACCGCGTCCTCTGCCCTCTTACTTTTTGACCGAGTTCGTGTCTTATGCCTTTGTAGCAGCGTATCTTTCTCATGAAGTTTATATCCTCTCTAATAGTCATCAGCAGGTCTGCGCCCAGGATGTGCTTGTCCTCGCCGGTATAGATATCCTTTCGCCTGTTGAGCATCCAGCCCGGCAACCGCCTCTCAACGCTTTCCAACGCAGTTTTCAGCCGCTCTATCTCCTCGTCGGAAAGCTTGCCCATCGTTGCATTCGGGTTGATGCCTGCGGAGATGGAAATTGCTCTTGCGACGCGTCGCCCTACGCCCTTTATGCCGCAAAGTGCATGCTGCACGCTCTTCCTCCCGTCTAAGTCCGTGTCCACAAGCCTTACTATATGTTTGAGTTCTTCTTCTGTAGCTCCTTCTGCTGCGTCCTCTGCCATCCGCTCACACTCCCCCCGCCAAGCTTATGGTTTAAATGAGAGGGCGGAAGTTATTTATGTATCCGTAGTTATTTTTGTTTCGGTGGGCTGGAGCGGCGTCCGCCAGTTTTCCAGCCCGATGAGGGGTGCGGTCAGCCACCCTGATTGGCTCGATGAAGCGTCCCGGCGGGACATCGCGAGGGCAAGCTAGCTCCTCGTTCATCGAGGAGACGCTGACCTTTTATTTCCCTTGTTTTTCCAAATTATAAATATGTCGCCACGGCTGTTGAGTTTCCCTTAAAATAGACTGAGCGGACGCACGTGTTCAAACGTCTCCGACAATTGTTTTTGGAGACGAACTCTTGCATTAAAGCGGTTTTGGGGGTTCCAGCTTAAAATGCAAAAGTTTTTTTGTAGGAGTGGAGAAAGGGTTCTGATGCCCATTCACGGCTACGCAACTCGCATATTACGAGTAAATCTAACAAGCCAGAAGTTGCATGTGGAAGAGCCAAGTAAACCGATATTGAATGCTTTTCTTGGGGGGCGTGGCGTCGCCACGAGGCTTTTGTATGAGGAGGTGCCTGCGGGCGTCCCCCCGCTCGACGCACGCAACAAGTTAATCCTCATGACGGGGCCGCTGACCGGGACGGCGGCGCCGACGGCGGGGCGGTACGACGTCGTTGCGAAATCCCCGCTGACGTCGCTTTTCGGCGCGGCGAGCGCCGGCGGGCACTTCGGCGCCGAGC
>QMVQ01000038.1 GCA_003661185.1 Candidatus Alkanophagales archaeon
AGCCTTAGCGACATCTTCGAGCGTTCTAAAGCCATGAGCGTGCAGACGCCTCGCGAGCGTCCTCCCGACACCCCTAAGCCGCACTAAGCTCAACAAATCCGTCTTTATTCCATATCTTATTCTTTCTTTCAAAATCATAAGTTCACTTTCCATTTCAGAGCGTTGCAGGTGCTTTGCGAGCCGAGAAGCCGCATATGCCAGCCACCCCAACGTGTAAACGTTACTATATATCTCGCCGGGGTAAACGCCGAAACGCTCTTTTATCTCAGGGTAGCTCCTCTCGTTTATCCAAGCGTGCATGATGACTGCGGTGCCGAGCGCTCTGACGTTCTCAAAAAGCCACCCTACATTCCTCGTGAGCGTTGTCGCAACCTCCAACGCCCCTTTTATCCTAAAAGGAGAAACTTCGTCGCACGCGCACAGCAGGACGAGGAGGTCAAACTCGTTACACTCCGCAGTGCTTAAAAACTCAATGCCGTCCCGCAGGCATAAAGCCGAATTTAAGGATAGGTAAAGGCGAGAAGTCAGGACGCCGAAGTCCGTAGGCATCACCTTGTCCCGCATCTTCATGATGAAGCCCTTCTCAGCAAGACTCATGAGAATCTCCTCGACGCCCTCCTCAAAGCCGAAGTAGAAAAGCTCATCTAATTGTCTCTGGTGCGCGAAAAACGTGTTTTTCACGAACTCTGCGACCTCACCGCTCGTGCGTGCGCCGCTGACGATGGTCGCCAGTATCTGCTCTTCCAGCATTTCCTCCGAAAACTGCGAGAATATCGGTTCTGGCGTCCCCTTTATGTAAAGCCGTTCTATCTCCCGCTGCTCGGCTTTATTTCTTGCAACGATGACTCCGACGCCGAAGTCGTCATGTTCTGGGCGTCCCGCTCGTCCAAAGACCTGCTTGACCCAGAATACTGGCATAGGCTCGCTCATGACGCCCGAGAAGAACTTGTAGTTGCGGATGAGTGCAATTTTCGCAGGCAGCGAAACGCCCATCGCCAGCGTCGGCGTGCAGCATATTACTTTTATCAGGCGGCGACGGAAGCCCTCCTCGATGGCTCTCCGCTGTTCGGGGTGCAGCCAAGCGTTGTGGTAAGCGACGCCCGCTCTCACAAAATTTGCAAGCTCGTCGACGCCGAAATCAACACTCTCCGCAAGCTCCTCCAACTCCTTAAGCTCGTCTTCCGTGAATATTAGCGTCGTTTGCGCCCTCAATTTCTCAGCAAGCTTCTTGCAAAACGCCACGGAGCCGCGTTTCGTGTTCACGAAGACCAGAAGCTGCGCATCGCTACGAATTGCCTCGATAATGTAGTGTAGGAGCCCCGCATCCGTCCTCGCAAGTAAAACTTCTTCACGCAGCGGCACCGGGCGCCACTCGCTCCTTACAAGCTCTGCATCAAGCCATGCTGCGAAATCCTCGCAATTGGAAATCGTGGCGGAAAGTCCTAAGATTCTCGCTTCGGGGTTGAAGCTTCTGAACCTCGCTATTGCCCCCTCCAGCCTCGGACCGCGAGCGACATCACCGAGCATATGAACCTCGTCAATCACCGCTACCGTGACCTCATGCAACCACTCAGGCCTCAGCCTCGTCAGCGAGTCGAACTTTTCAAGCGTCAAAATTATGATGTCGCCCATTCGCAGCTCGTATGACGGGCTATCATAGTCTCCCGTCGAGATTTTGACTTTTGCGAGCCTTCTGTATTTCTTTGTAAAATCCAAATACTTCTCGTAAGCCAGAGCGTTCAGTGGCACCACGTAAATACATTTGCCGTCCTCTTCGACGACTGACTTCAGCATCACGAGTTCTGCGATAAGCGTCTTCCCGCTCGCCGTCGGCGACGCAACCACGAAGTTCCGTCGCTTCTCCAGAATGCCGGAACGCACCGCAAGCTCCTGCGGCGGGAAAAGCTCGAAGTCGCCCAGTGCGTCCTTCACTCGCTCGTTCAGCTTTAACTCGCTCGTTCTCACACGTATCGCCCGGTAAGGGTTAAATGTTCAAATCAGCTTTTTTGCAACCTGTTTGCAGCGAGGAGGAGGCAAATGTCGAGACGATGCTGACTGCGACCTTCAGCATCTCCGGTAAGTCCCTCCGCATGAAAAAGCTAAGGCGTAAACTTAGGAGACGTAGGACAACCCATACCTGATGATGTGCGGCTCTAACTCCCCCGTTTCTTCTTCCCTCCCCCTCTTTCCGCTGCTCGCCCTGTGCATTAGCTATTCCGCGAAAACCATGAAGGCGGCGGTCGCTACAAGCTGAACGCCATCTCAAACCCCTCACATTCCAACACATGACGGAAAGTAAAACAAGAATCGCCAGCTTTTCGTAATCTGAGAGGTAGCGTATGTATTCGCTTGCGAAATAAATGACGCCCACCACGTGCATCAGGATGCCGAACGCATAAAGCGCATGGATGCCTACCCGCTCAGTCATAATACCTCACCTTCATTATTGGTAGCCTGTGAACTACCACCGTCTAAAGACGGTGGCTTCCCCCAGATAAACACGCACGGCTGGGGTCGGGCGGTTCACGCGCCCCGCTGCCACCCATCTCACCTTCCTCAGAGCGGGAAGTCTCTTGACGGACGGCACGTTTTCTTTCAAGTATGTGTATCCCCTTAGAGCTATATTTAGCGAAGCAATCCTATCTGCGTGGTCTTGCAGTCCACAACTGCATTTAAACAACCTTTTTCTCCTAACTCCTCTACCCCCACACAGGGGACACCTGTGTGAGGTGTTACGGGGATCAACTCTCTCGACTAGCACATCATCCCACAGAGCTTTGTACTCTATGAAGCTCTGGATCATCGCATAGGGAATTTTGTGCAAGCGACGATTCATTCTTTTTCCGTAATCAATTGATTCTCTCATTCCATTGAGGTTTTCCAGCACAATAATCGGCTTTGGAAACTGCTTTACAAACTCAACAACAATCCTTGATACCTTGTAACACCAATCTCTTACTGTATTCTTCTCAATCCTTCCCAGCACTTTAAGCATTGAAAGTTTCTTAGACTGAACCCTCTTCCTGATTAGGTCAAACTTATGCCTTAGAAACTTTAGCTCGTTGAACTCCAGAATTGCTGATTTCAACACTCTACCACTTTCGTCTAAAGCTGTTATGGCAACAGAGTTCTCGTTTACATCAATTCCGATGAAGGTTTTGGGCTCGTAAGATTTATTAAAATCCTTGCTTATGGTTACGTGCAGGTAGAATTCCCCATCCCTTTTCAGCAATTCAGCAGTTCCTATATCATACTTTCCCTTTAAAGCGTTGTAGAGATAAGCAAAATCCAAATCGCTCCCTTTAAGTCTGCCGTAAACGTGGACTCGTGGATACACAGATATCCTAACCGTAAAATCTTCCTTAACGACGTATCCCTCTTTATAGTTCATCCTTACTGGCATTGGCTTCTCTTTGGGTTTGGGAAATGAAGTATCTTTACCTTGCTTCCTTAGTTCAAAATAGGATTTTACAGCCTCCCTTGCCTTCTCCCTTGCCATCTTCTGGATGAGCTTTGACTTAACAGGATACGTCTCAAGCTTGTTTCTGTTTGTAGTGTTCAGCTTTTTACATGCTTCGAGGTATTGGTTGAACACATTGCGAATTTCGAGCATGAGTTCGTCAAGCAATTCTGGATTATCTGGGATAAGTTTGAAACACAATGTTCTCACTAACTTCTTTTCCATGTTAGATAATTGTTAGAAAGTATTTAAATATTTCCTACCCACCTCCCCTAACCCACCGATTGAAATCGGTGGTCCTCTTAGCGACATTTTATAGAACATAATTATAATTTCCTTATAAGCATTTTTCCTTATTCAGAGAACAAACTCTTGACACCATTCATCATGCCAAAAGGTTTACAGGTATATTTTAACCCACTACCTGCGAATAGCAAAGCATTTTGTCTGCAGTTATTACGGAATCCTTGTTCCTGCATCTGCGCTTAATTTCACTAAAATCTATAATTAAATAATTTCTTATAATAAGGTTGATCTGTAATATCTTTAGTTTAGACGTTAATCCCAGCATATATGTGGCTTTTTATGTTAACCATAACAACAGTTTCAACAATTGCTATGCATCTTTGTTATTGAATTCTTTATGAAATTTTAAAGAGAATCTATAAACTGCTGACTACAGACAAGTTCAACGTTAATTATTCTGTATTCTTGCAATAGACTCACGCAGAGGTAATAGCTACTTGGGTTGTCCTTCGAAAATAATCTAATATTGAAAAGACGCCATCGCCAATCTCACCGCTTTCCTTTTGAAAAACATTATGCCGGATTATTTCTTATCCGAATGGTCCCAGCACCCCAAAATCTTTAAATTTTATGGTTGCGAACCAAATTAAGAAGAGATGCCTGCAGGCTTTGCGAGCTGCGGGCTTAAAGCAAGGGTCTAATCTTCGAGGGAATGGTGGGTATGGAGACGAATATCCCGGTAAAGGAGGTAATGGTGCGGGACGTTGTGAAGGCAGACATGAGGATGAACGCCAGGGACGCCGCCCGTATGATGTTGAAATACGACGTGGACAGTGTAATTATAGTGAATAGGGGGGAACCTATCGGCATCGTCACAGAAAGGGACATGATACGGGAGCTTGTATCGAAAGACATAAAGCCAAGCACGGTGGGGCTCAAAGACCTGATGAAGTCCCCTTTGGTTACGGCATCCCCGGATGACGACCTTATGGAAGTTGCGAGGATGATGCTGAAGAACAAGATACGGAGGGTTCCCGTGGTGGAGAACGGCAAACTTGTGGGCATAGTTGCGGATGTGGATATTCTAGCAGTCTATTCTGAGATGAACTCCATCCTCGCAGAATTAGTAGAAATGAACGTGGAGCGCGAGATTGAGCAATCTGGAGAGGAGCTGTCACAGGGGATATGCGAGAGGTGCGGCACCTTTTCAGAGAACCTAAGCCTTGTAGATGGACTCTTGTTGTGTGAAAGCTGTAGGGAAGGGTGACGGCATCTTATCCCGAGCGACATCGCCCTTACTCGGTAGACGTTCGCCGTTCTCGGCTTTTCAGGTTGGCGTCAATCTCTGACGCCTTCGGGCTTTACTGCGAACACCACCTCCGCCTCGGGCAAGTTTGGGGAATCGACGAGGCGTGCTATCCTCTTTTCGCCTTTTGATTTCCGGAGGTAGACGCGGAAGGTGACGGTATGCCCGAGGACGTGCCCGCCGATGGGCTTAGTGGGGTCGCCGAAGAAGGCGTCGGGACGTGCGTGCACTTGGTTCGTGACCATGACGGCGGCATTGTTCAAATAAGCGAACCGCAAGGCGTCGTGCAGATGCTTATTTATCTTCTGCTGGCGGTCTACTAAGGAGCTTCTCCCCGGGTACTCAGCCCTGAAGTGCGCAGTCACCGAGTCTATTACGAGGAGGCGAACCGGTTGCTCAGAGTCTTTCAGCTTGTCCGCAAGCTCCTGCGCCTTCTCTACGAGGAGCATTTGGTGGTTCGAGTTGTAGGCACGGGCGACGTGTATGTTCCTGAGCACTTTCATTGGGTCCAAATCAAGGGCTTCAGCCATCTGCTTTATTCGTTCAGGGCGAAAGGTGTTCTCCGTGTCTATGATGATGACGGAGCCTTCAAGTCCGCCGCGGTCTCTGGGTAGTTGGGCGTTCACCGCAAGCTGGTGCGCAATCTGCGTCTTTCCAGAGCCGAACTCGCCATAGAACTCTGTAATCGCCTGCGTCTCCAAGCCACCTCCGAGCAGCGTGTCAAGAGCGGAGGAACACGTCGTCAGCTTGCCTACTTCCCTGCGGCGCTCGAAGATGACGTCGCCGCTCTCAAAGCCGCCGACGTCCGCCAATTCACGAGCGGCGTTTATTATCTTGGCAGCGACACCCTCCCCAATCTCAGCGGCGGCGGCGAGCTCCGTCGGCGAGGCTACCGCCACTGCCTCCACGCTCGTGTAGCCTGACGCTCTTAGCTTCTCAGCAATTGCAGGACCAACCCCCGGGATGTCCTCTATGCTCTTAACTTCCTGCTTCATTTCCACTCAGTCTGTTTGCACTTAATGTTCTTATCCTTTTCTCAACACACCAGCATTTAAGCAACGGCAAATATGTTCCTAACCTGCGCCGTGATTTGCGAGTTTTTGAAATGTCTCTGTTCCAGGGCCCCGGTGGGGCAAGCGGCGACGCACGTCCCGCAGCCCTTGCAGAGCGCCTCCACGAGCTTCGCCTTTCCCCCCTCGAGCGAAATCGCACCGTATGCGCACTGCGCAACGCAAAGCCCGCAGCCCACGCACTTCTCGGCATTCAATGTCGCCGTTATGCCTTCTACTTTCGCTCTCCCAGCGGTTAGCAGGCGTGCGGCACGAGCAGCTGCGCCGCTACCTTGCGAAACAGCATAGGGTATATCTTTCGGACCTGAGGCGCAGCCCGCCACGAATATCCCATCTATTACCGTGTCCACAGGTCCCAACTTTGGGTGCGCCTCCATCAGGAGCCCGTCAGCAGCCCTTGGCAGCTTCAGCATCTTGGAAAGCGTTTCTATGTCCGCATGCGGCACGATTCCCGTGCCGAGTACCAAAAGCTCCACTTCTATGTTCCGCACCTCGCTTTTTAACGTGTCTTCAACACGCACGACTAAATTCCCGTTTTCTTTCTCGACGACTTCGAAGGGTCTGCCTCGTATGAACTTAATGCCGAGTTCTCTCGCCCGATTATAGGCTTCCTCGTAGAGGCGAAACGGTGCCCTTATGTCCATGTAGAAAAGGTAATGGTCGGTCTCGGGACGCTTTTCCTTCAGCAGAATTGCATTCTTGATGTTCACCATGCAGCAGACGTTTGAGCAGTAAATGTTCGTGCGAACATCTCGAGAGCCGACGCAGTTTATGTAGCCGACGACATTCGGCTCTCTGCAATCTGACGGTCTTATGATGTGCCCTTCAGTCGGACCGGCAGCGTTCAGGAGCCTTTCGAACTCCATCGCTGTAATTACATTGTCGTAGATGCCGTAGCCGTAGTCGTGGTTCGGCTCGGGGTCATATGTCGAGAATCCGGGCGCCACGATGATTGTGCCGACTTTTACCTTCATGTATTTGGGTTTCTGGTCGAAGTCGATGGCGTCCCGCTCGCACGCCTTGATACAAGCTTTGCATTCCTTGCCTTCCGCTCTTAAGCAGTTCTCCATGTCTATCAGCGCCTTCAGCGGCACTGCCTGCGGAAACGGCACGTAAATCGCTTTCCTCGTGCCGAAGCCCTCGTTAAAGTCGTAAGGAACCTCGACAGGGCACTTCTCGCTGCATTGCGCGCAGCCGCTGCATTTGTCTTCGTCAACGTAGCGGGGCTTTCTTAAAATCGTGACCTCGAAGTTCCCGACGTAGCCCTCTACGTCAACGACTTCCGAGTAGGCTAAGATCTCGATGTTCCTGTTTCTGGCGACCTCTACCATCTTCGGACCGAGAATGCAAATTGAGCAGTCGTTCGTCGGAAAGACCTTATCGAAGCGAGCCATGCGTCCGCCGATTGAAGGCTCTTTCTCCACGAGATAGACGTGGAAGCCCATGTCTGCAAGGTCCATCGCCGCCTGCATGCCAGCGACGCCCGCCCCAATTACGAGCGCCTCGTCGCGGACCGGCACCTCTGCCTCTTCAAGTGGCTCCAAAAGGTGCGCACGGGCGACGCCCATCCTGACCAAATCCTTGGCCTTTTCCGTCGCCTTCTCGGGTTCCCACATGTGCTGCCACGAGCACTGGTCCCGGATATTCACGAACTCGAAGAGGTATTTGTTCAGGCCTGCCTCCTCGCAGCACGTCCTGAACGTCGGCTCGTGCGTCTTCGGCGTGCATGCTGCGACGACGACCCTATTGAGGTTATATTTGCGGATATGCTCTTGGATATCCGCCTGTCCGGAGTCTGAGCATGTGAATTTGTTGACGGAGACGCAGACGACGTGCGGGAGCATCTTCGCATACTCGGCGACGGCGTCGCAGTCCACGACGCCGCCTATATTCACGCCGCAACGGCAGATGAACACACCTATCCTCAAGTCCTCCTTACTTTTCAGCTCTGGCTCTATCGACATGGATGCACCTCAACCCCTCGCAAGGTTATCTAAGGTCTTTCTTAGTGATTTAAAAACGTTGAGGAATTATGAGCGTAGGCGTAGCTTGAATAAGATTCTCACAAACTCGAGGATGTCTTTTATCCCAAGCTTTGTCTCGCCGAACTCTCTATCTCTGAAGCGTATTGGGATTTCAGATACGGAGAAGCCGAGCTTTTTTGCAAAATAAGCCATTTCGACCTGGAAAGCATATCCTCCGGAGATGTTCATGCCGTTCGTCTTGATTTCGTCCAAAACCTCTCTTTTATAAGCACGGAAGCCGCTCGTCAGGTCCTTGACGTCCAGCTGCAGGAGCAGGCGGGCGAGGGCGTTTGCGCCTCGGCTTAGAATTATGCGGAAGGCGTCCCAGTCCTCGACACGCCCGCCCCTGACGAGGCGGGAGCCTATGACGACGTCCGCCCCGCTTTTTATTTTCTCTAAGAACTTTGGAATCATAATAGGGTCATGAGAGAGGTCGGCGTCCATCTCGAAGACGACGTCGCCACTCGCAACCTCAAACCCGCATCTGTATGCGGAGCCTAAGCCTAGTTTCCTCTCCCGCTCGACCAGAATCACGTTCGGATAGATTTGAGAGAGGCGTCTGACCTCGGCAGCGGTGCCGTCATCGCTGTTGTCATCAACGACGATGACCTCACCGCAAAGCCCTTCCTGTTCGAAAACCCGCATTATTTTCGGAATCAGAATTCTTATGTTCTCTCGTTCGTTATACGTAGGGACGACAACTGAAACTTTCATTTAAGCTTGGTTTAGAGAATTTAGTAATTAAAAGGGTGTTGTTTTTGATAAGTAAAGTTTTGATGTTGAAGGCGTTTCGGGGCGTGGGAGCACCCGTAGTGCCGCCAATAAACGTGACGCTGAGCGTCACGAACAGGTGCAACTCGAGATGCAAAACGTGCAACATCTGGAATGCAACGGGCGGCGAAGAAGGCGGTACAAAGGACTTGGCAAGTGTGAGCGGCGGCGAGCTTAAAGCCGACGAAATAGATTTGATTTTAAAGAATTTAGGCGACGCCTACTGGTTTACAATAAGCGGAGGCGAGCCATTCTTACGTGAAGACTTGCCGGAGATATGTATTTCCATTTTTGAGCATTGTAATGCAGGAATTGTGAATATTCCGACGAATGCCTTGTTGCAGATGAGAATAGAAAGGAAGGTTGAAGAGATTTTGGAGTTTTTAGAGCGGGGAGATGGAACGAGGGGTAGGAGGAAAAGGGCGGAGAGAAAGCTCATAATTAACATATCGCTCGACGGTGTTGGCGAGTTACATGATGAGATAAGGGGCGTTAGAGGAAACTTTAAAAAGCTCCTTCGGACTTATGAAGCGCTTGTCCCGCTGAGAGAGGAACATAAGAGCTTATTGGTCGGCATGCATACCGTAATTTCTAAGTTAAACGTGCACGCGATTCCTAGAATTTACGAATTTGTGAGGAACTTAGAGCCCCGTCCTGACTCCCACATCTTCGAGGTTGCGGAGGAGAGAGTTGAGCTTTTCAACGTCGGAAGCGGCATAACGCCAAGCTACGAGGAGCTTGCAGATGCCCTTGATTTTGTTTCTTCAAAGCTAAAAGCTGATTACTTTAAGGGAGGCACGCAGAGGCTCATCCAAGCCTTCCGCCTCGAATATTACGATTTGATAAAAAGGACGCTTCTGGAGCGTCATCAGGTAATTCCGTGCTATGCAGCGTTCGCCTCCTGCCAGATAACACCGTTCGGCGAGGTCTGGGCGTGCTGCATCCTCGCAAAGTCATTGGGCAACCTGCGGGCTGAAAATTATGATTTTAGGAAGGTGTGGGCATCCGACAGAGCAGCAAAGATAAGAGAAGCGATAAAGCGGGGCGAGTGCTACTGCCCGCTCGCAAACGCCATGTATACCTCAATGCTCTGTAATTTTAGATGCGCCGCCGCCGTCGCCTTGAGATTTCTCGGAGCTCGTAACTGAGGCGCCCTCGTGACCAGCTTTTGAGTTTCCTTGCCGCACTCGGTAGCCAAGCTTAGCCTCTGCTTGGGCATTTAGGGAGTGTAGGAGAAAACTTTAAGAGCTGGTGTATTAACTTTCCTAAGTCTCCTGACGTCGATTACAGCAAATATTGCGTGAGCCGTTCATATCTCGTGCCGATTTCCTCGAGGCTTGCCAATAATACCTGTGTATTGGCGTTCTTTTTGATGCTTTGTGCGTCCTTTTTCTTTGCGGAATTGAACATTATTTGCCTATTCCGTCCATTTAATGACCCTATGAGTGCGGCTACTAACTTGCGGCGTAGCTCGCCGTTAGGCAGGAAGAATCCTCGTCCGCATTCATTGCGAGTTCTTTCCTCCAGATTTCGGCAGATACGTATCAGCGTCAAGCATAAGTTTGTTCAAGACGGAGACTCTTATGTGACCTACGTCATTGGCATAGAAGGGACGGCGTGGAACCTGAGCATTGCTGTTATTGATGAGAAGGACGTGATCGCCGAGGCGGAAGCTAC
>QMVQ01000039.1 GCA_003661185.1 Candidatus Alkanophagales archaeon
GAGATGCTTCGGGCACGAACAGTGCGCGACCGTCATCGATAAAATAAAAGCTATAGAGGGCGTCGAGCACGTGAGCACCCACCTCGTGCTCAGAACCTTCAAGGAGGAGCCGTATGTGGGATTATGAAAGCAAGCGCGTTTGCGGGCACAGAATGCAAAAACTACCTTAACCCCAAGACACGCACCGCCGCCTTTCGCACACGCTCTCTAACGGTCTCGGGTGCATAAACGCCGAGCCTCCGGCTCTCTTGAAACGCCCTTTCAAGCATGCTAACGACGACTGATACCTCGCTCAGGCTTCTCACCTCGCCACCGACCAGGACTTTAGCCCGCCGCTCTTTTATTTCCTCGCTCTTTTGAACGTCGAGCAGCACGTACTCCGGGGCGACGCCAGCGACATCCGCGATCTCGGACTCCAGTTTCTTAGCTTTCGCCTCGTCGCTTAGCTCCCCCAGGATGCCCTCATCAAGCTCACGCAGCGGCATGTAAACTGCTCTTTTAAAAAGCTTCCGCCGTTCGATTCTCATAATCATTTCCCGCGGGTAACCCCTGGCGTGCCGCATCCGCACGCACGCTTCGTAGTCGTCCATACTCGTCAACGAAGCTGCCTCAAGCTCGCCGCTCTCAATCATGCTCTCCAAACCTCTTACAAACATTATCTGGGCAATCCTACTGGTGTGGTGGTAATAAACGGTCGGATACATCAGGAACCGTGAGAACAGCAAATACTCTGCGGGAGTTATTCCCTTCTCGTTTAAAACTAAGCTTCCATCTTGGAACTCAAGTCCTTGAATCAGCCTAACGTTATCAATAACGCCGTAGGCTACGCCCGTGTAATATGAATCCCGGAGGAGGTAGTCCATCTTATCAACGTCAATCTCGCCGTTCAGCAGCTTCGAAAGTTCTAAGTCGCTGCCCTTGACGTATTTTAATATTTTTCTTTTGTCTAAAGAATAATCTTCCAAGACCTCACATATTCCCAATTCAGAGCACCCAGACTCATGACTGCCAAAAATTATATCTTCGATATCTTCATGCCCCTTTCCGGTGTATTTTTTGATTAAAGGCTCCGTGACGTGCGAGAACGGCCCGTGCCGCACGTCGTGAATCAGAGCGGCGACGAGCAGCTCTTTTTCGTCAGGGATGCCAAGCCGCCTCAGCAGCAGCGAGCAAAGATGGAACACGCCGAGAGCGTGCTCGAACCTTGTATGGTTCGCCCCCGGGTAAACGAGGTATGAAAAGCCGAGTTGTCTTATGCGGCGAAGCCTTTGCATCTCTGCAGTGTCTATGAGCGCAAGCGCCAGCTCGTCAACTTCTATGTAGCCGTGTAACGTGTCTCTTATTACCTTTGTGCTCATGTTTTGCCTCCTTCTCCTTTTGAGTTCAGACGATATTTGGTTTACGGACGATATTTGATTACGTTCGTGGACGTTAGGCTGCTTCGGCAGCGGCGCGCTCCGGGACGCCGCCCCACCACCAAACCACACTCGCAGGCAGCCCGCCCAGGAACGCGGTCTTAGGATTTTCAATAACGCATCGAACGTCATCAAACCCGAAGCTGCACGAACCTGCTACCAAGCTCCGATAACCGTCGGCAGCTCGTCACGTGCTTTAGCTCAGCGGTCTCACAAGACTTGATATTAGCGCCCGTGCGAAAGGCGTTAGGCGTCCCCGTCGGACGCCATCGGCATGTAAAACGACACTCGCCATTTAAGCGTTAGCATCATACTTATAAAGTCCCACACACCTTCTCAAGCCTGAGGAATTAGCAGTGCCCCTTTTTAGAGAGGGAGCCGAACTTACGGCGAAGCTCGTAGCGTCGGATATCCGGCGGCGAACCGCACGTGGAACGGCGTCATCACGCTACAAATACCACCGAGCCATCTCGTGCCACCCGGCGACTACCACACCCATCTCGGATGCCAGCACGAGCGACCCTTGGTGGGGCTCCAACACCATCACATCATGCACGGCGGGCTCAAAGAAACGCCAAACGTCACTGTTTAACCTTTTCTTTTACGTCGGCAAGTTCCACGAGAAGCGATACTTTTATATATAGGGTTCCAGTCGAAATGCAAACTCGAAGGAGAAGAGAGATTCCACAAGAGACGTTGGTTTTGAGCAGTGGAGAAGCCTCTGAAGACACCCCCCTTTGTTTCCACTGGAACTTTCCCACACCGCAAGATGATGGACTTCTTAGCAGATCGTTATGGAAACAAAGAAAATTAAGTATAACAAAAGATACAATGTCCAGGGGGGACCACAGCTCCCCCTTCAGTAATGTGCGTCTTATCAACTTTTAGCTCGATGGCATGAATTGTATCTGAATAAGGAGGGCGATGGCACGTGAGCAGATTGTTAATAGCTTCAATTTGAGTGGTATGAAGGGCGTTTTTATAAGTTGTTGATATTTAATTATTCTGTGGTGGGTTTTGTGTCGGAGTGAGAGTTGGGAGGTGTTGTTTCTTCTTCTGATGATGCTTTTTTGATTTTGGAGAAGTGTGGATTCTTTGAAGGTGTTGAGGTCTTTGCTTGCTGAGAGGTTGAATATGAGTGTTGATAGTGTGTTTTAGATGGTGTTAACTCTGATCAGCAGGCTAGGGATTTTATATTTTCTTTGGTTGTTGTTAAAGTTTTGGCAGGCGCTTCTGTCCGGTCGGTCGTGCGAACACTCCTGCTCCGTAGCCGTATGCCTTGGTGTTTGCAGTCCATGGCACATATTATTTTTTCTCTTGCGCATAGTACTATGGGGCTGGGCTGTTGGTTTATGAGCCCATTGCGTAATAGCAGAATGTTTCGCCTGCGTGGGAATATCGCAGTTTACTCTTTTGTTTTTGAACTTGCAATATTGTAGGGCTGCGTGTGTTGTTGTGAAAAGTATTAGGAGAAGGGTTATTGTTAGGTGTTTGGTTTTCGTAATAATATTAAGTTTTTGTAGCATTTAAAGGTTTTGGATGTCTAACATTGTGTTTGCGATGTTTTGGTTGAGGTTAGTCTTGAGTAGTTTTTTCGGTGTTTCTTTTATTATTTGACCTTGTTGGTTTAGAGTTATTGTTTTTTCGTAGGTGTATGTGTAGGGGGGATTGTCTGGTTCTGTCGTGAATTCTGTTTCTATGCTTATGGTGTATTGATATGTTATTTGTATTTGGCTGGTGTTGGTTTTTTGTGTGGTTATTTTGTTTATTATGTATGTTGTGTATGCTAGGTGTTCTTTTCCTGTGGTTCCTAGTTTGTGTTCTTTGCTTATTTGTTGTTGTATGATTTTTTTTATTTGGCTTTGTGTGAGCATTTTTGGTTAGTTTTTTATACTTTTATAAAAACCCGCCAGAAGCCCGCTGGTTTTAACCGGTGGATGGCGAGAAATATTAATAACTCTGGCGACGATGAAATATCAAGGGATGTTCCCGATGACGCTCTAGATGTTCTGGAGTAGAGGGAAGTGAAATAGGAAATAGTCCGTTGGATAAAGAGTTCGATGGGATGGGGAAGCGGTGAGTCCTCCGGCAGATGAGTCCGTGAGCGAGAAGCAGCGGGCGAATGCTGGAAGCCACCTATTTCAAAGGTGGTAATTTACTTGCTTTCACGGTATGAAGTGAAGTAAGTATTACGAGAGCTCATAGAAAAAAGCGACAAGAGCGTTTGAAGGGGAGGCGTTGGAAAGGAGGTAAAGGTCGCCTTACGTAGATAAGCTTATATTTCCACATTCGACTACCGAAAGTGGGCTGGGTGGCGGCGAGAGAACTCTGCGTTGTATCGCTGACGAGCGGTAATACGGGATACCTACCCTTTTACGACGCAAAACCGAACCCGCTGAGATGCATTCAGTAAGAACAGGATGTCCCAACATAAACATAAAGAGAGGGCGACTTATTTTTCGCATATCTCTGTGCTTAATTATAGCTCGATATTTGCCTAAGTGCGACGTATAACCTAAACCATAGTCAGATGTAATAATACATTTCTTCCTCCACAACTTCTTCTGTAATATTTTTGATTTTGTAATATTTGTTCTTGAGCACTACCTCGCCGTAATCGCGTTCGTAGTTCTCTATAATCCTTTTCATCCGCTCGTCAGCATCTTTAAGCTCCCCCTCAAAAATCGGGAATTCCGTCCTCTCCATTTTCGCTTTCAGCTCCTCACTTGCTTCGAGGTAACATATCACATTCAAACCTCCATACGAAATGCACATGGCTACGCTCCTTCCATTTTTGAAGCTCTCCCTCACAATCTTTACTATCCTTTTCCTATCAAGTGGATTGTTCCTGAATTTTATCCTCTCCGGCAGCATTTTTGGGACTATGACATATTTGACATTTATTCATTTTTATTTATTTGGGGAATGGCATGATGTTGCAAGGCTCCAGTGGAAACAAAGGGGGGTGTCTTTGGAGCATTCTCCGTGCCCTAGCGCCCACATTTCCATTGGAAATTCGAACCTCCTTCGAGTTTGCATTTCGACTGGAACCCTATATATAAAAGTGTCGCTTCTCGTGGAAATCTCTCACGGCATCTCCTCTACGCGCCTAATAACTTACTTTGTGCCTTTAATATCACTGCGAGGTCTTCCATACTTATCTTTTGGTCTTCAACAGCGTTAGCCACGCTCCTCAAGTCTTCTGCTTCCAAACACTCTAAATCTACAAATATAAGCTCACCTCTTCTCCCCCTTTCCAAATACACTTCTTGAGCGCTTGCGTTTATCAGAATCACGTAGCTTCTTACAACGCGTCCTCTATCCCTTATCACGAGCGTCAGCCCCTCAGGATATACGTCAAAAATGGGGAATTCGACCTTTATGCTCGCATTCATGATTTTTTCCTCCAAAGCCGCCAAGATTGCAAGTTTTTCCGCAGTTCGCTTTTCTATTAAGGCGTTCGTCAAGTTTGCGACCTTGTCCACGTCCTTTAAGACAGCATCGAGCGTTGTGGCGTAAGGCGTCAGCATGTCATAATGTTTACTTATCGTCTTTTGAACGTCTAGCAGCGTAAGTGTCGTGACTTCGCCCGTTAAAACCTCTTTCAGCTCGTCAAGCTCCGTTTCGTAAGCCTTTACTGCGGGCTCCACCTCTTTTCCTTCTTCCACTGCCCACAAAATTTCAGCAAGCCGCTCCTCGAGGTTTGAGAGGTGGGCGCTCACGAGGGAGTTGTCACCGAAAGCTCCGCAAATACGGCATTTGACGCCATCGAAATATAAATCTAAGGGATAGAGATGGGAGTTTGGGGTGATAATGCCGGTGGCGCCGGCGGTTGCGAGCTTGACGCCCGCGATTACGGAGACGAAAACTATCAATGCCACAATTAAAACTTTCCTTGTGTTCTTCTCCGCGTCATGCTCGCTCATGCCGCCTCGCCTCGAAGATTCGTTGCTGAAGGCTGTGGTAGAGGATGAAACCCTCGGCGGCACGCTGCTCGGTCTTGGCGTCGAACGACACCTCCTTGGAAAGCAGATTGTGCGGCGAGCGGCGGGCGACGACCCTTGCGCTCCCCTTTTCGAGTTTCACCCGCACTTCGCCAGCAACTCGCTCTTGCGTCTTGTCTATGAAGGCGTTCAGCGCCTCATAGAGCGGGTCTATGATCAAGCCGTGGTAAACGAGCTCGCTCCACGCCTTGTCCACGAGTTCTTTGAACCTTAGCTCGTTCCTTGTCAGCACGAGCCGCTCCAAGTCCTTATGCGCCGTCAACAGAATCGTGGCGGCGGGGTGCTCGTAAATCTCTCGGGATTTGAAGCCGAGGACGCGATCTTCGAGGATGTCGGTGCGTCCGACGCCATGCCGCCCGCCTATTTCGTTTAGCCGCCTTATCAACAAGACGCCGTCGAGCGCTTCGCCGTTCAGCGCAACAGGCACGCCACGCTCGAAGCGTATTTCGATGATTTCGGGCTTTCTCGCCTTCTCAGGCGAGACCGTCCACTTGTAAATCTCCTCCGGCGGCTCGAAGTCCGGATCCTCAAGTTCGCCGCCCTCGATGCTCCGGTTCCAGATGTTCTCGTCCACGCTCCACCGCTTCTCCGCAGGCGCTTCAATCCCGTGCTCCCTCGCGTATTCCATCTCTTCCCGCCTCGTCAGATTCAACTCTCGTATCGGCGCTACGACTTTTAGATTCGCAGCTCTGAAGACGGCTTCGAAGCGTAGTTGGTCGTTGCCCTTGCCGGTGCAGCCGTGGGCAACTGCGTCCGCATTCTCCTTTAAGGCGACTTCCACCACCTTCCTCGCAATCAGCGGTCTTGCAATCGCCGTCCCAAGCACGTAACCCTCGTAGCAGCCGTTCGCCTTTATCAGCGGAAAGATATAGTCGTAAACATATTCTTCCTTTGCATCCATCAAGATGTGCTTGTCACTCAGCCGCGATCCTCGCGCTCTCGCCTCTTTTATGTCGGCAGGGGGCTGCCCGATGTCCACGGTCACCGCTATGACCTCGTCGAAGCCATAGCGCTCCCGTAACAGCGGTATGCAAACCGACGTGTCCAGCCCGCCCGAATACGCAAGCACTACCTTCATCTTTCCATCATCCCCTGCGCTCCCTCTTAAAGCCTGTATTCCTCCACGAGAGGCTTCGGCGGCAATACGAACACCGCCCTGAACTTCTCTGGGTCTTCGACCATTTCCTTCAGCTGCTTCTTCGTCATTTCCAACCCCTCCTTCACGTAAAGCGTCTCCACAGACTCTTTAATCTTGTTTGCCAGCTCTTTAAGTTTCTCCATCGCAGCATCTTCGTGCCGTTCGCAGTTCTCAGGGCAGCAGCGCCGTATTGTGTTCAACGCCTCCAGATATTCCAAGGCGGCGTTCTCGTTTAGGGCGGCGAGTTGCTCCTCAAAGCACCTCTTCAGTTCCTCGGTGCTCACCTCTTTGAACATCGGTATCGGACGGGCACCGCTTTTCACAGCAAGTATTAAAGCGACGTTTTGGAGATACTCTTGATAGGCGGCGTCTATGTCGTCCCGGGCGTTTGCGCTGTATATTATCTTCTGTTCTACGTTCTCAGCTGTTCGGCAAAGCTTGCAATACCTCTCGAAACGCTCTAACGCTTGGTAGAAATTTATGACCCCCTCTAAAGGCATATCTATTTTCACATACATCCCTCCGACAGCTTCAGCACGCCCTTCCATGCTCGCCGCCTTAGATTACCATAGTCTTACATAAATAACTCTCTACCCCAGATTCTTCGTCGAGCTTACAGGAGCCCATTTATATGGGACTTTCCCGAGTTTGAAAAGCAGTAGGGCGGAAGCCCGTGCGAGGCTTTCCAGCAAGAACGCCACGAGCAACTTCGGCAGCTCTTTCATCTCCACCATTTCAAAAGCCTCTATGAGGATAGCTTTGACGGAAACCGTAGAGGGGACGTAGCCGCTTATCTCTCGTAGCTGCAAATGCCCGATATGCACTCTTATCCTCTGCCTCAGAAACTCACGAACGCTCTCTGGACCCCTCATCAACGACGAAACGTCGCTCTGGACGATTTCGTAGCCACGCTGCCGCACCTCCTGCTCCACGAAAAGATCGTCGTTTATTAAACCCTCAGGCAGTTCCCCGACGAGCGACGGCCGCACCACATAAAACTCACCGGTGAGTTTTGCGTCTTTACGGGAAATGCGGAAGTGTAGCTCCCAGAGCAAGTGAGAGGCGAAGCCGCAGAGCGTCCGCCTGTCGTTCGTCGGAACTGGGCGTCCACTTACCGCGCCCACCCCTTCCCCAAGATGCGTTAATAGTTTCCTGATGCCGCCTCGCTCTGGTAAATTGTCGGCAGAAAGCATCACAAGGGCGTCCTTATCTCGGGCCTCTCTCAAGATGATATTCACGGCGGCGCTCTTGCCACGCCGCTCTGGCTCTCGTATATGCTTTATTTTTCGACTTTTTTTGCAAAATTCCGCCACAATCTCATCAGTTCTGTCGGTGCAGCCACTTGTAACCACTATTATCTCGTCAACGCCCTCGTCAAGGAGTCTCCCCAACAATCTCCCGATGTTCGCCTCTTCGTTGTATGCGGCGACGCCTACCGCTACGTTCATCTCTCAATTATTTCGTCAGTGAAATTATATACAAATACCAAAATGCAAGTGGTGGCGCAGATGGACCTGGGGCTGGAAGACAAGGTTGTAATCGTTACGGGCGGGGCCTCCAACATCGGCAGGGCAATTGCTTTGGGCTTCGCTGATGAAAAGGCGAACGTCGCAATTTTCGATATTGACGAGCCGCAAGGGCGAAAAGTCGTAAGTGATTGCTTGGAGCGAGGTGCGAAGAGCGCCGTTTACATAAAGTGCGACGTCTCCGACTACGAACAGGTAAGAAACGCCGTGAAGCAAGTCGTTGATAAATACGGGAGGATTGACGTCCTCGTGAACAACGTCGGCTGGAACGTGGACCAGCTCTTCTTGGAAGAGACGCCTGAGAAGTGGGATAAGGTCATCAACATTAACTACAAAGGCATGATTTACTGCACGAGAGCCGTTCTCGAGAAGATGGTGGAACAGAAGAGCGGGAACATCGTGAGCATCGGTTCAGATGCCGGACGCATGGGCGAATATATGGAAGGCGTCTACGCCGGGTGCAAAGCGGCAATCATTGGGCTGACGAAGACTCTCGCTCGTGAGGTTGGGCGTTATGGGATTCGATTGAACGTCGTGTGCCCGGGCCTTACTCTCCCCAAAAACTGGGAACAAGACGTAGGTGAGAAAAGCCTCTGGCACAGCAAGGAGATGCAAGAGCGGTTCGTGAAGCCTGAAGTCTTAGAGAAGATAAAAAAGGTATATCCACTGCGGAAGATAGGCACGCCCGAAGACGTTGCGTATGCGGTTCTTTTCCTTGCATCGGACAAGTGCGCCGGACACATCACCGGCCAGACGCTCAGCGTAAGTGGCGGCTACACCATGTTCTGACGCATTTAGAAAACTTTATTTCTATCCTTGGGAAAGGGCAAAAGTGAGGAGCCATGGAGTTCGAACTGACAGAAGAGCAGAAGGATATTAAAAATGCTGCTCGGGAGTTTGCGGAGAAGGAATACGACGAGACACGATTCAGGGAGCTAGACGAGAAGGAGGAGTTCCCGCTCGACATCTGGAAGAAGGCGTGCGAACTGGGCTTCGTCGGGCTTCACTGGCCTGAGGAATACGGTGGGCAGGGGCTCGGCTACCTCGACGGCGTTCTGGTGATGGAAGAGTTTGCGCGGGTGGACGTGGGGATGACATTTACGTTAGCCACGATTTTCGGCGCCGACATCATCTACCTCTTCGGGAGCGAAGAGCAAAAACAGAAATATCTGCCGCCGCTGTGCAAAGGCGAATGGATTTGTGGCGGCGCCTTCACCGAGCCCGACGCCGGCACGGACCTTTTAGCGGCAAAGACGTCAGCAGTGCTCGACGGTGATGAATGGGTAATCAACGGCAACAAGATGTTCATCACGAACGGCACGCATGCAAACTTCTTCGTGACGCTTTGCCTCACCGACCCCGATGCGCAGAAGCGCAGCGCACGGCATAGCATCATCATCGTGGAGACCGACCGCCCGGGTGTGGAGCGCAGCAAGATTCATGGAAAGATGGGCATCCGCCTCTCGGATACTGCAGAAATCGCATTCAAGGACGTCAGAGTCCCAAAGGAGAACCTCGTCGGGAAACGGGGTGCCGGCGCCCGACAGACGCTCACGTTCTTCGACATTGGAAGGATATGGGTTGCTGCGCAAGCCGTCGGCGCCGCTCAGGGCATCCTTGAGAAGACTATCGAGCATGTGAAGACGCGGCAAACGTTCGGCATGCCCGTAGCATGGAACCAGGACATTCAATTCAGACTTGCGAAGCACGCAACGTGGATAGAAGCCTGCAGAGCGTTACTTTATAAGGCGGCGTGGAGGATTGACAAGGGCGACTTCGACCCGACGCTTTCGGCAATGACAAAGTGGTATGCCGCCCGCATGGCGGTCGAGGTCATTGACGACTGCCTTCAGATGCACGGCGGCTACGGTTACATCAATGAATACCCCATAGAAAGAGCGTATAGGGATGTCAAAGTTCTCGAAATCTATGAAGGTGTCAGAGAAGCGGAGCTGATGACCATAGCAAGGTCCCTCCTCGCTTAATTTTTTACTTCTATTTTTTATCCAACTCTTTTCTGCCCGCCCACCGCTCCTATTTTTGGTTTATCATTCTGTGTCTGAAGACTTCAACCTTACCATTCCAACTATTTACAGTAAGTATTGAGGGTTGCCAGCGCCTGAAATAACGCATCGCAATTTCCTCAGGGTTATAGCGTCTTTTCGCATTCCTTTCGTTCATGGCATCCGTCAAAGATTTTTATTCGGAATTTGGATTTATCTCGTGAAGGGGCCTGCAAATCTCTTAAAGGCACATCGCCTACGTAGAGAAGCGGATTAAAGAGACGGCATTAGCTCCTTAAACTTGTAAGTAGTTGGTCTGGAGCGCATTTATTACGCTTTCATTGCTATATCTCACGTATACCCTTTGCACCATTCATCATCCAGACGACGAAAGGA
>QMVQ01000040.1 GCA_003661185.1 Candidatus Alkanophagales archaeon
ACTGCGAGGATAAGCCCGGATTATTATAGATAAGCATGGTTGATGGATGCTATGAGAAGTCTTGGTTGGGAATTCGAACTTCAGTCCTTTCGGTGAGAGAAGCAAGGTTGAATCGGTGTTTTTCGCTGAAGCAGCGATAAAGACGCTCTTCTCTCAATTAGCTGCTTTAATCCGTTAGAAACGGGAACGTGTTCTGTAATATGCTATACTATAATCGGTTGCGGTGGGCTTATGTTATGTGGACACGTCCGTTATGCGGTATGGAAAGATTTATAAGCATGCTAGGAGGATTCTGACTTAGCCTACTGCAACAGGCGAGCTTTTAGCAGCGTCGCCAAGTCGCTAAGGGGGGGACTGCGGTGAGGTATGTAGTGTGGTTTGAGGAACTTAGTAAGGAAGATGTAAGCCTCGTTGGCGGTAAAGCTGCGAATCTCGGCGAGCTTACGTCAAAAACGGACGTGCCCGTGCCTCCCGGCTTTGCGATAACGGCGGAGGCTTACAAACGTTTCATCGACCACAACAAGTTGGGTGAGAAAATAGCGACACTTCTGAAGGATCTCGACGTTAACGACACGGACGAGCTGAACAACGTTTCGAGTGAGATAAGAACGATGATAGAAGGCGGGGAATTCCCCTCGGATTTACAGGACGAAATAGTAAAGAATTACAGGACTTTGGGCGAGAAAATCGGCGTGGAGCGCCCCTACGTGGCAGTGCGCAGCAGTGCAACCGCCGAGGACTTGCCGGGCGCCAGCTTTGCGGGGCAACAGGACACGTATCTTGATGTTCAAGGCGAGGAGAATCTGTTGAACGCTGTTAAAAAAGCATTTTCATCCCTATTCACACCAAGGGCCATCTTCTACCGGGAAGAGAAGGGTTTCGAGCACTTAAAAGTGTATTTGAGCTGCGTAGTCCAAAAAATGGTGAATGCGAAGGCGGCGGGCGTGATGTTCACTATTGACCCGGTAACTGGTAATCCCGACGTCGTCGTCATTGAGGGCTCTTGGGGGTTCGGCGAGTTTGTTGTTCAGGGCACAGTGACGCCCGACCGCTTCGTCGTCAGGAAGTTAGACCTCAGCATAATTGAAAAACAGACGGGGCGTAAGGAGAAGAAACTCGTGCGTGGCGACGGCGACGGTCCTGTGGAGGTCGAGGTTGAGCCGGAGCTTGTCGAAAAGCCGTGCCTCGACGACGAACAGATAAAAACGCTTGCGAACTACGCAATTCGCATCGAAAAGCACTACGGCACGCCGCAGGATATAGAATGGGCGCTCGACGCCGACACCGACGAGCTTTATATCCTGCAGGCAAGACCTGAAACCGTTTGGAGCATCAAGGGCGTTGCTGAGGAGAGGGAGGGAGCTGCAGCATGTGGCGAAACCGCCGAAGCCGAAATCATACTGCGTGGTTTGCCGGCATCCCCCGGCTTCGCATACGGTAAGGCTCACATCATCCAAGACGTCTCAGAGCTCAACAAGTTTAAAGAGGGCGAGATTTTAGTGACGAAGATGACGTCGCCGGACTGGGTGCCGGCGATGCGTAAAGCCCGTGCGATAATCACTGACGACGGCGGCATGACTTGCCACGCTGCAATCGTTTCGAGGGAGCTCGGCATCCCTGCAATCGTCGGCAGCAAGGAAGCCACAAAAGTGCTGAACACCGGCATGGAAATTACCGTGGACGCAACAAAAGGCGTCGTTTACAGAGGAGTGGTGCAAGGCATTAAAGCCGAGCAGGCGGCGGCTGCAGCGGCTGCGGCGACGCCGGTCGCTGGCTTACAACTCCCGGTAACGGGCACAAAGATTCTTTGCAACTTAGGCGTGCCTGAAAAGGCAGAGGAGGTCGCAAGGCTGCCGGTTGACGGCGTCGGGCTCATGCGCGTTGAGTTCATAATAGCGAGCTACGTCGGCGAGCACCCGCTCTTACTCATCGAGGAGGGACGTGAGCACGAATATATAGATGCGCTTGCGGACGGCATCGCAAAGGTCGCCTCCGCTTTCTACCCACGACCCGTGGTCATGCGTTTCAGCGACTTCAAGACTAACGAGTATCGGGAGCTGAAAGGTGGCGAGAAATACGAGGCTGAGGAGGCGAATCCGATGTTGGGATGGCGGGGTGCCGCTCGCTACATAGACGAGCGCTTCGAGCCGGCGTTCCGTCTTGAGCTAAAAGCTTTGAGGAAGGTTAGAGATGAGCTGGGGCTAAAGAACGTCTGGGTGATGGTGCCATTCTGCAGGACTGTCGGAGAAATGCGGCGGACGCTTGAGATAATGCAGGAGGAGGGGCTTCGCAGGGGGAAAGACTTCAAAGTTTGGCTGATGTGCGAAATACCATCGAACGTAATTCTCGTAGACAAGTTCAGTGAGCTCGTCGATGGCTTCTCCATTGGGAGCAACGACCTCACGCAGCTCGTCCTCGGCGTCGACCGTGATTCTGAGACTCTTGCGCCGCTCTTCGATGAGCGGGATGAATCAGTGAGGCGTGCTATTGCTTATTTCATAAAGAAGGCGCACGAATACGGGAGAACTGTCAGCATCTGCGGGCAGGCGCCAAGCGTCTATCCGGATTTCTGCGAGTTCCTCGTGCGCTGTGGCATCGACTCCATAAGCGTGAACCCCGACGCCATCATCTCGACGAGACTCAACGTCGCACAAATAGAGAAAAGAATCCAGCTCGAAAAAGCCTTAAAAGACTTAAAGAGTTAATTTTTTCCATAAAACCCATGACCGTGCTCCGCATCACATTCTTAGGCACTGGAGGCGCCCTTCCTACGCCGGACCGGAACCCTTCGGCGCTCGTCGTGCGACGTGGCGGCGAGCTCTTGCTCCTCGACTGCGGCGAGGGCGCCCAGCAGCAAATGATGCGGGCGAAGACTGGCATGAAAATCAGCGCCATCTTTTTAACGCACTTCCACGCCGACCACGTCCTCGGCATCCCTGGACTCATACAAACACTTGCCTTTCAAGGGCGGAAGGCGCCTCTTGAAATATACGGACCGCCAAGGGTCGGAAGATTCCTTTATCATTTGCTTTCTCTCGTCTATCTCACCAAAGATTTTAAAATACGAGCGATTGGACTGAAGCCCGGCGATGTCGTCCGCCGAAACGGCTACGTGATAAGAGCCATAAGAACGGAGCACGGCGTCCCCAGCTTGGGTTATGTGCTTGAAGAGGACATGCGTCCCGGGAAGTTCAACAGGGAGAAAGCCATCTCTCTCGGAATAAAGCCAGGACCGCTGTTCTCAAAATTACAGTCCGGGCAGAGCGTCGTGGTGAACGGTAGGGAAATAAAACCCAAAGAGGTGCTCGGACCGCCGAGACCCGGACGCAAAGTCGTTTACACCGGGGACACGAGACCTTGCGAGAGCGTCATCGAAGCCAGTAGAGGCGCTGACGTTCTGATACACGACGGGACGTTTTCGCACGCTCTCAAGGAGCTGGCGGCGGAATACAAGCATTCTACGGCAGTAGAAGCTGCCGAAGTCGCAAAAAAAGCGGGCGTGCGGATGCTCGTCCTCACGCACATAAGCCCTCGATATTCGGAAGACGCAAGCGTGTTGGTAGCGGAAGCGAAAGAGCTTTTTGAGAATGTCGTCGTCGCCGAGGAGCTTATGACATTGGACGTGCCGTTTCCGGAGAGGGGAGCGCCGCGTTTAGCTTAGTAAGAGCCGCAACGTGCCTCACGCACACCGAGCACATTAATGACTAAGCAAATCGTAATCCTCCGCATATATAAATTCGCAGGAAGGAAGTAAGCATGAGGTTCAACAAGGTGTGAACATGAAGGGGAGTAAGAAGGAGATAAAGATCGAGCTGCCGAGCAATTTGGAGCCCGTGTTTTCGAACATGATACAGATAACGCACAAGGACGACGAGTTCTGCCTAACGTTTGTCCACATAATGCCGAACGTGAGCGTCGGGAAGGTGAAAGCAGTGGTCTCGATAACACCGCAGCACGCAAAAAGGCTGCTGAAAGCCTTGAAGGAGAACATAGAAAAGTACGAAAAAATATATGGGGAAATAAAACTCGTAGAAGAGACTAAAAGGCATGAGGGCGTTGAGTTTATGTAATACCTCTCATGCCTCTTTCAGTTATACTTCCTTTCTATCTTAGGACTTCTCCGAATGCTACTTTCCTCGAAACCTTCGTTATTCTTATCTTCACACGATCCCCGACTTTCGTGTTCGGCACGAACACCACAAAGCCCTCGATTCTCGCAATACCGTCGCCTTCTCTCCCCAGGTTCTCTATTTTTACCTCGTAGGTCTCTCCTACGGACACCGGCACGTTTGACCCATATCTCATCCTTTCCATCATACTACTCTACCTTACGCTTCTTAGCGATGCAAAAGAGAAAAAGAGAAACTGCACCCTTTTCCTCCCTTGCACCTTATCCTCCACGGAAGTGGAGTTCTCATGCCCACCATGGGCATAGACTCGCATTAAGCGAGCCTTACTGGTGTTTTCATCGAGCCTATATAAATAATTTCCCCAAGCGATAGTGCCTCAAGACCGTGTAACCCTGTTGCATTGATATAGGCGTCCAGCAAGTCAGAGCACGGGGAGCTGAGGATGATGGTGCTTTCCTCAGATTTCCGCACCCATACGTATTTGGCCCCCACAGCCCACATGGCAACCTCTGAGGAGTTCAGCAGCGGCTCGCCGCCGACGCTTGCCAGCATGTCATTGTAAGCTGCGAAAAACTCGTCCCTGTCAGCGACAGAATCCCAAGTGATGTTCAGCACGAAGAAATACGTAGATGTGTTGGCATAGAAGTCGAAGGCATCGCCGCCCCACCCCGCCGCCGCCTGCTTTGCCGCTTCTTTGTCGATGTGCAGCTCAAGCATTGTCCTTATAAAAAATTCGCCGAGAACGTCCGAGCTTAGCTTCCAATCGTCGCCGAGCGGCAGTCTAACGTTCATCACACTCTTGCGGGGTTCTCGGCTGAAATACTTATCGGGGTGGATTATTTGCTCTGTCGTCGTGGGCGGGTCTAAAAGGGCGGCGTTCACGGCGTCCCAACCGCCTTCCGCATATAAGCGGGAGACAAAAATCTTACCCTCGACGTAGGGGAACGCCATGAAGGCGTCCAGCGTCTTTTCGAGAAGGCTTTTTGCAGGCAAGCTTCTTCCGAGAGCGGCAGCCTCGATGCTCGGCTCCTTTCCCTCATAAAGGTCGGTAGCGACGCAGGCGTCGCCCTCGATGAGCGCCCGTGCTGCCATCAGCTCGTCGAAAGTGCGTCTCGAAAGCAGCCTTGTGAGGTTGAAGTGCTGGTCTTGGAGAACATGCACGTATTCGTGTGGCAGAATTTTTCGCAGCAAAAATGCCTTGCTCTCAGAAATGACGAAGACTTTGTCCCACGGGTTGTAGTAGGCGACGACGTGCTCCGCCTTATGCTCGATGCTTGCCTTCTCGACGCTCTCGTTCTCTCTTGCCATGAACAAAGCCCTCAACATCAACTCGACCTGCTCGTCAACTCCGCCGCCCACTTGCTCGCCGATTTCCTCAGGACTCACGAATTCGTGCGGAACGTCATGCAGAAGCTTTAAGCCCCTTACTTCCTCCATTCTGCGAATTATATCCGCTTCGTCCACTTTTACGCTCTGGTAAGCCAGAATTATCACAAGAGCAAAAACCGTGGCGAGGACGACAGCGATGATGTGCTTCTTGTTCATAAGAGCGCATTACAAGCGCCCACAAATATCGTTTGCGAACTTAAACCCGCACGCAACTGCATCACGGCAGCGTCAAGCCCTTTGCAAACTCCACCTGCATGGGTTCCAGGAAAGGAGGGGACCTGATATATTTTACTGAACCAAGTATGTCCATGATGTAAGTATGTCCATGATGTCCTTCACAGCTAAGCGGGTATTTGTATTCTTATTCTTGGGAAATACATGCTCGACGGCGTCAGCGGCATCGTTGGTTTCTCATTCCAGTCCGCCGCCCGCCGCTCTCGCATCGCCTCGAACACCCTTTCTTTAAGTGTCTCCACCCCCACCTCGGACAACGACGGCAACTCTATCTCGAAAATCTTGCCTACTATCTTCGCCGCCCGTTCCACGTTTCTCTCAAATAACCTTCGCAGGACGAAAGGCTCGACGCTCTCAAGGGCGTCCTTCAAGTAATTTCGGTGCGTCTCAATTTCCTCGTCGCCTGCGGTCTCAAAGAGCCTCTTCAGAAGTCCGTAGTAAGGGATTATGATGATACCGTACTTCGGATCGCTGATGACTCCGATGTCGTTCGTGACGTTGAAAACTTGAGGTAGTCGCACCCGCCGCACGCCCGGCTTCTCACCGTAACGCTCCTCGTAGAGCGTTGCCGGCGTCCTTCCTGACGGCAATGGCTTCTCAAACATGTGCCACCGCACGAAGCGGTTCAACTCACGCTCACATTGCCGCCGGCTTGTGAAGAGCGCCTCCGCACCCCCAAAAAACTCCACAAAACGTTTGTGCACCTCTCCTTGAGCTTCAGTTGCCTCTCTCAAAAGTTCTCCGCTTTTCATCCTCTCTGCAGTTTCCCTCAGTCTCTCGCTTGCCTCTCTCGTGTGGACAACCGCCCCGCTCACTACGTAGAAGTCGCCCCACGGCACGAGCTTTCCCTGAAACGTCTGCTGCTGCTCTATGCCCTCAGGGTCCGCAATCACCAAATACTCCTTGTCCGAAACCAACTCTCTCACGACGAGCTTAAAGGCGTCAGCATCCAGCTCTACAACCTCAAAAACGCCACTCACGCTATTCTGCAGGTTTTTAAGCTTTTCTCTCATTGCCTCGTCAAGCCCGTGAATCTTGGCATATAGCATCGCCGGCGTCTCGCCATTAGGCAAGCGTCTCTCAAATGCGAACCAATCCACGAATCCCATAAGCTCATGCGCATCCAAACTCTGCTGCCCCGTCACCGTCTTGTATTCGGAAAACGCCCTTTTGAACTCCGCTTCAAGACTTCCCTTCGTCACAGATTCTCTGACCTTAGCCATGATGTCCATTGAAGCTTTGAACTCCTTTATACGGCGTGCATCTTCACCTTCGAGCCGCATGAGCTTCTCCACTCTGTTCATACAACTTCTCACGTGCCTGTAAATGTGTTCTGGTACACCTTGCGAGATGCTCCGCTCGTAAGCCCGCAACGCCTCCTCGTATTTCCCCAAATCCTCCAAAAGAGACGCATAGTCATACCAGAAAACAGGCTCCTCCCGGCTCTCCAAGAGACGTTTATACTCGTTTTCGGCATCCTCGAACCTGCCCTTTTTGACATAAAAATCAATGAGTGCCCGACGCACGCTTGTCTCCGACGGCTCCTCATCAAGCATCTTCCTTAAAACGCGCTCCGCCATTTCCCCCCTCGCAAAAAACCGACTCTTCACCTCCTCAGGCGCCTCTGTCAAAAACAGCAATAGCGTCTCCCTCAAGCCGGCGACGGCAGCGGGCGTCTCCGAGAACAACGCCCTGCACAATGGCTCATATTCAGCAAGCAGCACGACGTCCCAGAAGTTCACAGCATGCTCCTGCATCTCTGCTTGTGTCCTTGCTATCGCAATCTCGTCAACATTCAAACCGTCTTCAGCATCGAACATCTCCAGCCCATGCTCCCTCAAAAATTTCTGGAGCTTGCGTCTCGCCACGTCTTGCTGCATGCGGCTGAGCCCGCCATGCCTGCTCGCCGCCCTTGCATATTCAAAATAAAGCGTCCATGCATCCAATATTTCTTCGTTCTCCTCTCCCAAGAACTTTTTTACTAAATCTTTCATGCTCCCGCCTCATACGAATTTAAAGACCTCCGGAAGCTCGCCAATACGCTCTCTGAAGCTTTCCGGCCATTTTTCGACGTCAAAACCCTTTTGTGCGAGAAAGACCGCAGTCCATCTCTCCAAGCCAATGCCGGAGCAGCCTGACCAGAGTTCCTTGCCGCTTTGCAGTTTCACGTTGAAGCCCTTCGGGTATTTGTCACCGTTGATGCTGAGGTTCTGGAACTCCAGCCACTTCCCGTTGTAGGGGAGAAGTGCCTCGAAATCGATGGTGCCGACCTCCTTCTTCTCAGCGAGTCCAAGCCGCCCCTCCTGCGCCATGAACCACGGCGTAACCCAAGCTTTACGCCACCGCAGCTCAAAAATCTCCTCGAAAATGAAAGTATAGCGTTTCTCAAGCTTTTTGGCGTGCTCGACAACCTGCTCTTTCGTGCCGAGCCACACGAGCTCAATGCGATGGAATTCGTCAACACGCTCTATCCCGTGAATCCCGCCGCTCTCGTAGCGGTGCGACGTGCCTGAGCGGTCAAAAACGCATATTGGAAGCGATGCGTCGCTCAGAATCCTGCCCTGTAAGAAGACCCAGAATGGCGGGCATTGCGCATAGCAGAGCCCCCCGATGTTCTCGATGCGCTCCATAATCATGTGTGTCGGCACCTCGCCCGTGATTTTGAAGTAGTCCATGATGTCTTCCCAAAATTTCGGGTCTCTGGTCTTCGGCGTGCAGACGTAATAAATCTCAGGATACACCGCCCGTGCATGTCCGGAACGTTTCCAGACCTCCCATGGCACGAGCTTCGGGAAAATCATCTCTACGTAGCCCAAAGGCTTCAAAATCACCTCATCAATGATTTTCTCGAAAGTTCTAAAGATTTTTGTCACCTGTGGTCCGTAAATCCACTGACCGCGGGCAGCGCCGTGCCGGATCCAGCCACGCTCTTGCATCTCCTGCGTTGGGTCCTTGTCGAAGAACGTCGGGCGTTCCGGGCTCTCCCAGAGAAGTTCCCAGTGCTCCTCTTTCCCTCGCCACTCCAACCGCTCCCGCTTCTCCTCCAGTAGCCTTAAAATCCGGTCGGGCAGTCGGTTCCTGAGATCAGCTTCGTCCTCCAGCCGCACCTTAAGCGTTATCTTCCCGTCGTCAAGCCTCATCTTCTCCACGAGAATTTCAGGCATCCTCGGCGCTTCCGGCAAATCCCAGTCCGCTATTATCTCGAAATTCTCAACCTCAAGTCCTCTTATCCCTATCTTCAGGCTTCCAAGCCGCCCTGCAAGCGCATTCTTCAGCCGTAGAGCTGCGTCGTGCGCCCTGACGTATCTGTCAGACTTTATTTTAAAACGAAGTTCCTTGCCGCTCACTTCCCAGCTCTCGATCTCCGCTCCATGTTCTCTTTTGTCGAGGCTCCGTGGCACGCCACGTTTCAACAAATCCTCGTTCGCAAACTTTATGAACTCCGAAATTACCTTAACAGCTTCCTCCGTAAGCTCCGCACTACACTTCAAAACCCCTTTGAAGTGAAACCACACGTCTTTCATCGCCCTTTCTCCAACGCCTTTAAAACTGCGCCGACGTCCTTCACGACTTTTGCATTCATTAGATAGTCATCAACGCTTAATATAAGCGAGCCTACTTTCTCAGCTACGAAATAAGTGACGACGACACCGCCCTCGATGGCAGTCCGCATGCCCTCCATGTTGTCAGGGCTCAACACCGCTGCCAGCGTCCGAGGGTCGTCCTCCGCAAGCACGACTTTCGCCTTTATTTTCACAGAGGTATTTAAGCGGGATACGCTTAAAAATGTAGGTGAACTGCTTTTAACTAAGCAAAATAAACAATGTATGATGAAATTGGAAGATTTACCGATAAAGGACGTTCTGGTTTTCAGGTGGGAATTTGCGGAGGCGAAGACGCTTGATGAGGTTGAAAAGCGTTTTAAAGGGTATTATTACATAGTGAGACCTCGCAAAGATGTCTTAGTAACGACGACGTTTACGAGTCCCTACGTCATTTGCGCGCTCCTCCAGCGGGACGAGCGTGGCGGGGACTTCCTCGTCATTCAAACGTTCGCGGGTCGCTACCCCTACGAAAAGGTCTTTGGCGGCGCCTTCTTCTATGCAATGCGGGCGGGCATACGTATAACCGACGCGGAATATCCCGAGGACCTTCCTAAGCCTTACTTCATGGAGCCTGAGTATAAGCTGTGATGCCCGTTAATTGTCGCCAAGCATCGTGTAACGTGGGTTCTGGGAAACTTTCTTATCTTCGTTCGATTCCACTCTTTCCACAGTGACTGCTATTTCAGGGGTGCGACGTGCTCGCTCATCTCAGACCTGCCTCAACGAGGCAAACGGCACATGTCATGAGTTGCATGAGGGGGTGTCTGCCGTCTTGAGCATGGATTACGGCGACGACTTCGCATGAGTGCCGCAGTATGTATGCTCGTCTCTCATGCAGTGTGCTATAGCTTTTACGTCAGCCCTTTGCGCCTTTGCATGCTTCAACTTCAATAGTCGGTCCGACGGTCGGACGCCAGATAAAAGAGGGAGACATCCTCTACGTGGACGTGCCTGAAAGCCATATTCAAGAATTAAAAAAATTTGCGGACTACCTGACCGAAGACGAAAA
>QMVQ01000041.1 GCA_003661185.1 Candidatus Alkanophagales archaeon
GGTAGTGGTGATGGTGCTCATAAGTCCGCTTTTCGGCATTGCTTGTGAGCGTGTCGGCTACTCCGAGCCCTTAGAGAACGTCGGTGAGGAATTTGGCGCCGAGGAAATACCGATTTACGAAAATCCGCCGATGCCAGACTACGACGTCCCCGCGCTTGGCAACCCCGCACTCGGCGGCATAATCTCAGGGATTGTCGGCAGCCTTGTCGTGCTCCTGCTCGCAGTGGGCATTGGGACGTTGCTGAAAAAGCCTTGAGGCGTAAGAGCAGTGAGGGAGATACTCGAGGCATCGCTGAAGGAAATAACGAAGCTCTTGCGAGACTTCCTTGTTACTGAGAGTATTGCGTCGCAAAAGGGCGTGCTGCAAAGCATAGATGCGAGAGTGAAGCTCGTCTCCCTCTTTATTCTCGTATTTTTTGTTGCGATTTCTGACAGCCCACCCATATCCTTTTTTATCATATTCCTGTCGTTCTTGCTCGCCGTGCTTTCGAAAATTCCGTTGAGAGCCTACGCCGCAAGGGTCACGCTCATTCCTGCATTTTCTTTCGTCGTAGTCCTGCCCTGGGCATTCCTTACAGAGGGGGCGCCGCTTTTAAATCTCCCTTTAGGCTTAAAAATTACGCACGAGGGCATGTTCTATGTCACGAACTTCACAGCCCGGGTCTTCGCGTGTGTTTCGCTTCTCGTTCTTCTGATTCTGACGACGCGGTTCTCGTCGCTTCTTTCTGCGATGCGGGCGTTACGGCTGCCAAGCGGCTTTGTCTCGGTCCTCGCCATCGCTTACCGCTACATGTTTCTCTTCCTCAACGAGGTTTACAGGCTGCTCGTCGCCAGAGAGAGCCGCACCTTCAAGCATGAAAAACTTAGGAAGACGTGGCGGCTTGGCGGCGAGACGCTCGGTGTGTTCTTCTTGCGGGCTTTGGAGCGTGGCGAGCGTGTGCATCTTGCCGCGGTCGCCAGAGGTTACAGCGCCGAAGTTAAGACTTACACCCGCGAAACGCAGTTAAAGCCAAAAGATTTTTTATTTCTTTTGCTCTCATTGCTTTTGAGCGCAACAGTAATTCTTCATGGCGTTCGCATTTGAGTGAGTGCGGAGGAAATGAGTTGCAAACTGGATAAGAGCGACATGGTGGCGGTGGAAGCTCACGAAGTCAGCTACAGGTATCCAGACGGGACAGTAGGCGTGAGGCGTGCGAGCATCTGCGTGAGGAGCGGCGAGCGTGTTGTGATCCTTGGTCCGAACGGTTCTGGGAAGAGCACGCTCCTCATGCTCCTTGACGGCTTGCTGCAGCCAGAGAGCGGCTACGTCAAGATTTTCGGCGTGCGTCTGACAAAGCGTAACGCGAGGATGCTCCGCAGGAACATAGGCTACGTCTTTCAGGACGCCGACGACATGCTCTTCTGCGCAACCGTGCGTGAGGATCTGGAATACGGACCCGCACAGCTTGATATCCCAAGAGAGGAGGCTTTAGAGCGTATAAAGGAGCTGACGGAGCTTTTCTCGCTCGATGAAGTTTTGGAAAAGCCGCCGTTCCGGCTGAGTGGCGGAGAAAAGAAGAGGGCGGCGATTGCTGCCGTGCTCTCAGTCCGTCCCCGTATTCTGCTCGTGGACGAGCCGACTGCGAACATGGATGCCGAGAGCAAAAACACGCTCATAAGCTTCTTGAATTTCCTAAACGCGGAGCATAAAATCACGCTAATAACGACGACGCAGGACGTCGAAATAGCTCCACAGCTCGCGACCCGCATTTACATTATGGGCAGGAATAAAGAGACGGTCGCGGAGGGCTCTGTGAAGGAGATGCTCACAGATGAAAAATTGCTTGAAGCTAACGGACTGGAAGCCCCTTGCATCGTGCGCCTTTTCAAAAAACTTGGCTACAAAAACTGTCCTCTGACAATCGAGGAGGCTTTTTCAGCCCTGTCAAAATGAGTTGCATGTGGAGCTCAAAGAAGCAAAAACAAGCTTAATTGCATGAGCGTTGCTGAAAACAGAGGAATCAAGAGGTTGTCGTCGAGGAATCTCAAGTGTAGTGGTAGGAAGTCCGCAACGGTTGCGCCTACGGCGCCGAGCATCGAGACGGGCAACGGGAGGTAAATGCAACCGACCGCCGTGCTTATGACGAACATCGCGAGCGCCGCCAACCTTCCCGTCGTCACGGCTTTCATGACGCCGGCGATGCCATCGCCTGCTGCGAGCATTAGGATGGCTGCCATTGCCACGGCGCTCTCAAAAATAACGACGCACGTCAAGATGCCGATTAGGAAAAACACGTAACCTGCGAGTCTATCTTGCTCGTAACTCCTGAGAAGTTTCGAGTAAAAAACGAGCTTGTTATGTTTCAGTCTTAAAAACTCGAAGAATGAAGAGAAGCAAAGGCAGAAAAGGACGCTCAAGATTAGGAACTGTTTGCCAAAAATTTCGAAAAATACAGGCGTTAGTATGCCAATGGCGTGAATGGCTTTCCTTTTAAACTCGCTCGCCAATCGCATTAAGCTATTTCAAGAGCTTCTCTGGCATTTTCACGTATTGCAAGTCGAGCCCGAGCTCTTTTTCGTCAAAACCGAGCGCTAGTCCGAGGAGTTGCGTGTAGAAGAGCACTGGCATGTTCGGCTCGCCGCCAAATTTCTCTTTTATCTCAAGCTGCCCGCGGTCGAATTGCAGGTGGCAGAACGCACACGGGTGGACTATGCAATCGGCGCCTGCGTTCTTTGCGTTTTCGAGTTTCTGCATCGTGAATTTGAGCGCAGTTTCCAAGCTGCGAGCACGCACGCCGCCGCCGGCGCCACAACACATCAGCTTGTCTTTGTATTCGACACTCTTAGCGCCAGTAATCTCCACGAGCTCGTCGAGGAGTGTCGGCGTCTCTGATGAGCCGTGTCCTCTTACCTCCGATGGCTTGAGAAAGTGGCAACCGTAGTGGACCGCGACGCTCACGCCCTCCAGCGGCTTCTTAACCACCTCTTTAATCCTCTCAAGCCCTACGTCATCGTATAAAATCTCAACGACGTGCTTCACCTCTATCGTGCCTTTAAATTCCTTTTCTATGCCCCTAAGAATCTCGTTCACCCGCGCTCTGAGCCGTGCGTCGTGCTTCAGCAAGTGGTTTGCCTCTTGAAGCGAGCCGTAGCAGCCATTGCACGTTGTTATGATGTCGCAGCCCAGCTCCTCCGCAATGCACAGGTTGCGGGCGGCGAGCGGCAGCCACGTCCGCAAGTCGAAACTCCCGAAAACCCCGGGCGCTGGACAGCAGGAGGCGCCCTCCATCTCCACTACCTCAACGTCAAACGCCTTCAAAACCTTTTTTGTCGCCGCCTCTATTCCCGGGTAACGGTTTGGCGTGATGCAGCCCAGAAAATATGCATATTTCATTCTTCACACCCCCACTACACGTCCATCTTCGCCCAGTCGAAGCCTACGAGCTTGTCGAAGCCGGTCATCCTCACAATCTCTTGAAGCTCTTTCAGCGCCGCTTCGTGGGTCTGTGTCGTCGGCGGGACTTCGGTGAGCCCTAATTTCCGCCGCTGTTCCCGTGTCGCTTCGTCTATCGGGACGGCGTGCCCGGTTTTTATCGCAAGCGCCGCCACCCTCTTGTGGGCATCAGCCATGTATCCCTCTCTGGCGGCGATGTTCCTCACGATTCTTATGATGTCCGTAGTTTTCACCTTGCGAGGGCACCGCTCGTAGCACGTGTAGCACGTGGTGCAGAGCCAAAGCTCGTCTGCTGAGAGCAAACGCTCCCGCAGGTTTAAAAGCGAGAGCAGAAACACCTTCCTCGTGCGCAACGCCGTGACTCTCCCTGACGGACAACTCCCGGTGCAGCGCCCGCATTGCAAGCATTCTTTTATCGTCTCCACAGCGCCGCTCCCGAAAATCTCATCGCCGAGCTCCAAAATCTCATCCACGAGCTTCCGAGGCTTTGCCGCATCCAAGCTTACCAACCCCGTTAAATTTAGGAAATTTTTTATACCGTTTGCCCGAAAGCATTTAAAAGTCATAGGTTTTCAACGCTCACAGAGGGATGGGCATGGAGACGATAGATGGAGAGAGTTTTGGGGAAAAATATGACCTTTTCGTGTGCTTGCAGTGCGGGAAATGTACGGGCAGCTGCCCGCTTTCGATGCGCTCACAGCTAAGCCCAAGGAAGCATGTCCGAGAAGCTTTGCTTTTCGACAACGAGGTGGTTCTGGACAAGGAATTCCTCTGGGACTGCACGACGTGCGCAACGTGCCGGCTCCGCTGCCCTCGAGACTTACAGCCCGTCGAAGTCATTATCGGAATGCGCAGCATCTTGATCGAAGAGGCAAAGGTGCCAGCCACCGTCCAAGAAGCCCTCGAAAGCACCTTCAAAAACGGCAATCCCTGGGGTCGTGCGCCGTCGAAACGAGACGAGTGGGCGGCGGAACTCTCTCTTAAGAGTGCGTCTGAGGGCGCAGAGTATTTATACTACGTAGGGTGCACGCCAGCTTACGACCCGAGGGTGCAGAACGTCGCAAAGTCGCTCGTCCGAGTCTTCAAGGCTGCAGGCGTGGACTTCGCAATCCTCGGCAACGAGGAGAAGTGCTGCGGTAATGAAATTCGACGCATGGGCGAGGTTGGGCTGTTCGAGATGCTCATGGAGGACAACGTTGAAATCTTCGAGAATTACGGCGTTGAACGTATTGTGACGTCGTCGCCGCATTGTTATAACGTTTTTAAGAACGAATACGAGGGGCTGAAGGCTGAGGTCTTCCACTACACGCAGCTTCTCTGCGAAAAGCTCGACAACGGCTTGCTCAAGCTCACGAAGGAACTGAAGAAGAAGGTGATTTACCAAGACCCGTGCTTCCTCGGCAAGCAGAACAAGATTTTTGAGGAGCCACGGAAGCTGATTTCGAGCATTCCAGGCGTCGAGCTTCTGGAATACGACCGTGAGAAGGAGCGGAGCGTCTGCTGCGAGGGCGGCGGCGGACGCATGTGGGCAGAGGCTACAGCAACAGGCGAGCGGACTGCGGAGACGAGAGTAAAGGAGGCGGTGGCACTCGGCGCCGAGATCATAGCGGTGGCGTGTCCGTTCTGCATGCTCACTTTTGAAGATGCTGTGAAAATGACCGGCTATGAGGGCAAGATTGAGGTAAAAGACATCTCCGAGTTGCTTGTTGAGGCTATTGAGTAGGAGAGTGAAGAGAACAGGAGGGTGATGCTATGAAGATAGTGGTGTGCGTGAAGCACGTGCCGGACACGGCAGAGGCGGACGTCGTAATCACGCCTGATAAGAAGGGGATAAAGAAGGAGGGACTGGCGTTCGGGATAAACGAGTGGGACGAGTATGCAGTGGAGGAAGCGATTCTGATGAAGGAGAAATACGGCGGCGAGGTCGTTGCCATCACGATAGGCGGGAAGGAGTCGGAGGACACGCTGCGTCGCTGCTTGGCGAAGGGTGCAGACCGTGCGATTCGGATAGAGGATCCGGCGCTTGAGGGTTCGGATGCTTATGCGCTTGCGAAGGTATTGTGCGCCGTGATAAAGGGGATGGAATACGACATAATCTTCACGGGTGCGCAAGCTGGCGACGACGGCTTTGGGCAAGTTGGGCAGACGCTCGCCGAGCTTCTCGGAATTCCGCATGCGGCGCTCGTCACGAAAGTCGAGCCGCAGGACGGGAAGGCGAAGGTGCACCGCGAGCTTGAGGGGGGGCTTGAGGAGGTGCTTGAGATTCAATTGCCAGCGGTGCTTGCTGTGCAAACGGGGATAAACGAGCCGAGATACGTCTCGATCATGGGCATAAGGAAGGCGAAGAAGAAGGAGTTAAAGGTGCTCAGCCTGAGCGACATCGGGCTCAGTCCCGACGAGGTCGGCGAGAAGGGTTCGTTGCTCACGCTTGAGGAGCTTTACATCCCACCCGTTGAGAAGATGGCAGAAATTCTCACTGGCGCCCCTGACGAAACAGCGACGAAGCTGGCAGGCATCCTTGACGAGAGAGGGCTAATTCCGAAATAGGAGGTGAAACAGATGGCTGAGGTTTTCGTCTTGGTGGAGCATCGGCGCGGTGAGCTTCGGGACATCACGTTTGAAATGCTGAGCGGCTGCCGTGACCTTGCAAAGAACCTCAACGCAAGCATCACCGCCGTGCTCCTTGGCAAGAACATTGACAACTTCGTGGAACAGCTCAAGAGCTGGGCGGACAAAATTCTCGTCGTCGAGGACGACAAGCTTGAGAATTTCAACGCCGAAGCCTACCAGAGGGTCCTATCGCACCTGATAAAGGAGAGGAAGCCGATACTCACGCTCATCGGACACACGTCTTTCGGCATGGACTTGGCTCCAGCGCTGGCTGCGGAGCTCGGGATCCCGTTGGCGACGGACTGCATCGGCTTCGAATTGCAGGATGGGCGGCTGGTCGCAATCCGCCAGATGTATGGCGGCAAAGTGAACGCCCGCATCTCGTTTAAGACGGCGCCCTACATGGCGACGATTCGCTCAGCGGCGTTCAAGGCTGAGGAGCCGGGGCTGAGCGCTGAGGTTGAGAAGGCGCCGTCGCCGCTCACTGAAGAAATCACGACGAAACGCTTCTTGGAATACGTGGAGGCGGCAGTCGGCGAAGTGGACATCACGCAGGCGGAACGCATCGTTGCCGTCGGGCGTGGCGTCGGTGATTATAGCGACGAAAAGGTGCGCAGCATCATCGAAGAGCTCGCGAACGAACTCGGTGCAGTCATCGCTTGTTCACGCCCAATCGTGGACAAAGGCTGGTTGCCCAAAGACCGACAGGTCGGCACGTCGGGTAAGACTGTCAAGCCGAAGCTATATTTGGCGTTGGGAATTAGCGGCGCTTTCCAACACGTCGCCGGGATGAGCGCCTCCGAGACCATAGTTGCCGTCAACAAAGACCCGAAGGCGCCCATTTTCACTGTTGCGGACTACGGTATCGTCGATGATCTCTTCAAAGTCGTCCCCGTCCTCACAGAAAAAGTCAGAGAGGCAAAGGGCGGTTCTTAATTTATTTTTTCTTTTGTTTTTGCAGCGAACATTCCTCTCTCTTACGCAGCTAAAAACTGTAACTTAATCCCCCCCACCAAACCGGGTAAAAGAGCAAATTTATTTAGTTTTTATCGCCAAACCCACGAAGATGAAAGTATTAATCGTGTATGACTCTCTGGGGGGCAATACCGAAAAGATGGCAAAAGCGGTCGGCGAGGGCGCTCGTGAGGTGGGTGCCGACGTCGAGGTGAAGAGCGTGAAGGAGACGACGCTTCCCGACTTGGAGGCGGCGGACGCCATCATTTTGGGGTCGCCGACACATTTCGGCACAATGTCTGACGGCATGAAAAAGTTCATCAACGACTCCGTGAAAATACGGGGGAAGCTCGTGGACAAGCTCGGAGCGGCGTTCACGTCCTCAGGACACCCCTTCGGCGGCAACGAGACCACGCTTCTCTCGTTACTGCAAGCAATGCTCATCCACGGCATGCTCGTCGTCGGCGACCCCCTCGAAACCGGCGGGCATTACGGCGCCGTCGCCGTCAAAACGCCCGACGAAAAAGCCTTAGACGACTGCCGAAAGCTTGGAAGGCGGGTCGCGGAGCTTGCGAAAAGGCTGGCGGCGAGTGGGGGCAGCACTGCTTAGGCTTTATTCCCACATCAGCAAAAATTTGGGAATATGTGTCCATTGGACATGCTAGAAGGCAAACCCTATAGACGCCCCACGCGCAATGTAGATATAATTCCAGGATGGGAGTATATGCGCAATGCGGATATGAACGAGATAAACAAAATTTCGTCGCTAACGCTCCGAAACTTCGCTTATCTTGCGGATATGCGGCTCGCTATCGCTCACCCAAATTGCTTCGCAACTTCCCATATCCTCTGTGCCGTTAGGCGAAATGCAAAGGAGGTGAAAATATGCTAAGGAAGGCATTTACCATTGGAGCAATTCTAACAGCTGTGGTAATTGTGGTGATTTTACTTAGTGGATGTGTTGAAAAGGAGAAAATCACACTCCCATCTTCGGAATCGACCGAGCCACCAAAACCCCACATTTACCAAGAGGAAGGTATTACCGTCGGCTATAATTACATTGGGGGCCGACCAACATCAGCATCAATATTTGTAACCGTTGATAACGACGGTGGTCCGGGAATAATCAAACTAGAATTGTATAGAGAATCAAAAGTACCGGCACGTATAGAACTTATAGAAACAAGATATATTTACTTAGATAAGGGGGAGAAAATACGTACATCGTTTGGGGTAGATTATCCCTTTGGTGGTGTTTATACAGCTAAAGCATATCCAGCTCCTGTTGTACATATTCGAGGAAAACCCTGGCAGGATTATATTCCTGGGCTTTCACATATAGATGCTGAAGTATGGGTTAGAGAGGGCAGAGGCTGGAACTTGTGGGTTATAAACAGCGATGGGTCCGGCAAAAAGAGATTGATAGGTGATGAGGAAAAAGGCCTTGAAGTCCTCTTCTGGAGCAAAGATGGAAAGAAAATATTCTTTTTGCAAGGAGGCGATATTTGGGTTATAGATAGTAGCGGTAAGAACAAGAAGAAGCTCACGAATAATATGGATTGCAGAGAGGTGTATTTGAGTCCAAAAGGCGATAAAATAGCTTTTATAGCCAAACCACACGGGGTGAGTTGGATTTATACAATGAATTCCGATGGAACTAACCTAAAAGGATTGGTAAAAGTTTCTTACCCACATACTTTTTCTCCTCGTCTGGTTTGGAGCCCTGATGGTGATAGGATAGCATTCACGCCCAACGCAGTGTGTAGTTACCGTATCTATATAATAAATGCTGACGGTTCTGGTGAAAAACTTATTACGTCCGTAGGAGGTATCAGTAGTGTTTCCTTTAATCCGAAAGGGACAGAAATAGCTTTTTTTGAGGATAATTTTGAGGATAAAGGAATTTGGGTTGTAAATGACGATGGCAGCAATAAAAAATTTTTAACTGCCGGTCGCAAACCTGCATGGAGTCCAGATGGCAGAAAAATAGCATTTATACGTGGTAAAAAACATTGGCCTGGAGAGTTATGGACAATAAATTGGGATGGTAGTGAGGAGAGGCTATTAGCAAAGGATGTAACTGTTTTTAGGTGGAGCCCAGATGGTAAAAGAATAGCATTTTTATCTTCCGATGAAAGTCTATGGAGTCTATGGACAATAAATTGGGATGGTAGTGAGGAGAGGCTATTAGCAAAGGATGTAACTGTTTTTAGGTGGAGCCCAGATGGTAAAAGAATAGCATTCATTTCCAATGAAAGTCTATGGACAATAAACCATGATGGGAGTAGAAAAATGCTGATTTCAAGTGGAGATATAAAATCTTTTGCATGGAAAGACGACGAGAAAATAGCTTTCGTTTCAAAGGTTTCAAAGTCGCGTCGTGTCTCGAACCAGGGGTTCAAAGGTGTTGAAGCAGAGATTAAATTCTTTGATGAAAAAGATAGGCTCCTGCTATTTGAAAACATACCTATAGAAGTTACCGTTAACCTCTATACGAAAAACAAGAGCAAACTTGTATGGTCAGGGAGATCAAAAATTAGCAGCTATCTGGAAACATTTATTCTTAGAAGAAGACCTGAAATTGGAGAAAGACTTAAAATTCCTATAGAGGACATAAAAAAACTAAAGGAGGCCCGAATTGCAGAAGTAATTGTACATACTGGTCGGGGTGATTTTAAGGATGAAGATAAAGTTTAATTACACTTCGCCTAACAGATGGATATGTAACTCTTACAGAGCCCAAATTTGCTTCGGCAAACTTCACATATCCCCGGAACGTTGTCCGAAATCCCGACCGCTCTGAGAGGTGATAGAAAATGGATGAAATAATAAACAAATTAGTATCAATTCTAAAGAAACATGGTGTTAGAAGAATTGAGGTATTTGGCTCTTATGCTAGGGGTGAAGCAAAACCCGGAAGTGATTTAGATGTTATCGTAGAGTTTGAAAAAAGAAAAAGCTTACTTGAACTAGTTGGGATAGAACAGGAATTAGA
>QMVQ01000042.1 GCA_003661185.1 Candidatus Alkanophagales archaeon
AAAGTAATAAGCGTGGGCGATCAAAATGGGGGTATGCCTATCGAGATAGACCCTGAGGTTTGTGGTGGGAAGCCTGTAATCAAGGGGACTCGGATAACGGTGGAGTTTATTCTTGAGCTTCTTGCAAATGGGTGGCGTGATGAGGAGATTCTCGAGAACTACCCGCAGTTGAGTAAGGAGGACGTGCTTGAAGCCATAAGCTACGCCGCAGACGTCTTGAAGGAGGAGCGAGTTTACCTGCCGCCGAGGAAGTATGAAGTTCGTAGCTGACGAGAACATCCCGCTGAAAGTTGTTGATAGGCTCAAAAGGGCGGGTGTTGAGATTAAATCGGTTACGGAGCTGCAGCGAGGGCTAAAGGATGAGGAGGTGGTGAAGATTTCAGCATCGGAGAATGCTGTCATAATCACATTCGACAAGGACTTTGGAGAGATTATTTTTAGGAAATTGATGAAGCCTTTCGGCGTTATTATCTTGAGAATACCGCCAAAGTCCGTTGATTATATCTTTGGATGCTTGAAGTGGCTTTTAACCGAATCCGAGATACGATTCGAGCGAAAACTTGTAGTTGTCAGAGAAGATAAGATTAGAGAGCTTAAACTGGATTAGCGACTTGGGGGTTTATGCGCATCAGCATCCATCAAAAAACAAAACGAAAATTAAATACCTAAGAAGCTGCAAGTAGGAACCTGTGTAATAAAAGCTGATTGAAGTTATCTTCCCGTTGCTTGCAAGACCCCATGCGAAAGCGTGGGGATACGCAAGGGGAGGCGGGCGGGTAGTTAAGTTTAAATACTTTGAAGTTGTGTGGTATAACGACCTCGTAACAGCCGTTAAGGCTGGGCAGCCATAAGGCGGGTGTGAAAGTAGCCCGTGAGTCCCGAATGGGATAACGGGTAGTGGCGGCGTGAACCAGCCTGTGGGGATAAGGCAGGCAACGACCTGCAAACTCCCCACGAAGCCCATTGCTAAGCGAGGGGTAGTTCACTAAGCAGCCCTTGTAAGGAAGCAAGGGGGTTGAGACGTGGAAAGCAGGATGGGCGGCGATGAGATTAAATTGATGCTTAGCGCCCTACTGCATGATGTGGGCAAGTTCTGGCAGCGTGCCGGCGGGAGAGGGAAACACTGGGATTTGAGCGATTCATTTATCAACACACACGTCCCGGAGCGTTGGCGGAGCACACTGGCGAAACAGCATCATGACTACGAAAAGTTTCGCTCTACGGGTTATGTGCCGCTTAAACGCTTGATCGTGGCGGACTGGCTCTCCGCTGGCGAGCGTGCCGCTACTGAGGAAGAAGTGGGCAGTAGGGGCGTGAGGGAGACGCCGCTCGTCTCCATTTTTTCTAAGATTGACATCAAAAGGGGGTCTCTGCCCCCAAAGCGATATTATAACGTCGAAAAGCTGACGCTTGACGAGAGCATATTTCCAAGCGAACACGTCACAGACTTGCCTTCCCGCTATGAGGCGCTCTGGAAAGAGTTTGTTGAAGAAGTAGAGGCAATAAAGTGGGTTCCTGACTTTGAAGCTTATTTTAACACGCTGCTTTTCATTTTGAGGAAATATACGTGGTGCGTGCCATCGGCGGTATGGCGGACTGAGCCTGATATTTCCTTATTTGACCATTTGAAGATGACGTGCGCGATAGCCTCTTGTTTAGATGACGTGGATGAAGAATACTGCCGAGCTTTGTTTAAGCGGGAGAAGAAGGAATTAACCAACGAGGAACGAGGTTTGCTCGATGAGAAAAAGTTCATGCTCGTCGCTGGCGATATTTCAGGCGTGCAAAGGTTTATATACTCGATAACCACTAAGGGGGCGGCGAAGGGGCTGCGTGGCAGGTCGCTCTACTTACAACTACTCTCAGAGAGCATGGCGGGATTCATATTGAAAAAGCTGGGCTTACCGCTCACGAACTTACTCTTCTGCGGCGGCGGGCACTTCTACATCTTGGCGCCTTCAGAGGCAGAGAGGCAGCTTGCGAGCGTGCGGGCGGAGGTTGCGGGTAAGTTGCTGGAGGCGCACCGTGGCGAGCTTTATCTGGCGCTGGCAGGCGTCTCATTTTCGACACTTGATATGTTAGAGCGGTTCAACGAGGTCTGGCAGAAAGTGGGCAAGATGCTGGCGAGGGAGAAGCGGCGGAAGTTCGCAGAAATCCTCGACGAGCATAAACGCATCTTTGGACCCGGCGGTGAGACAGGAGCGATATGCGACGTCTGCGGCGGTGAGGGGGATGTGCGTGAAGAGACCGAGCGAAAAATATGCGAGTTCTGCTGGAGCTTGGAGGAACTGGCGAGAGAACTTCACAATGCGAAATACCTCGTTGAAATAAGAAAGGAAGGCATCATAGCGAGGAAAAAGTGGGAGTCCGTGCCGGCAGATTTCGGTTATAAATATGTGTTTTGCAGGGACGTCGGAGAAGCTAAGCGCATCGTGGAGAGCGAAGGGAAGGACGCCGAACACGTCTTTATTTACAAGTTGAACGAAACTTCGACGGACGAGCTTCGGGAAGCCTTTAGAGACGTGGAAATTCCCGTATCGTTCGGGTTCAAGTTCTTGACGCTGGCGACGCCGTTGAAAGCGATAAGAGACGTAGAAGGCAGGGCTTACAAGCGTGAGGAAATAAAGGATTTTGACGGCATTGCGGAAGGGGCGGACGGCGTGCGGAGGTGGGCGGTGCTAAGGGCGGACGTTGACGACCTCGGCATGATATTCTCAGCAGTTGGCAAGGAAGGCGTCTCACGGGTTTCTACGCTTAGCTCCATGCTCTCGTTGTTTTTCGGCGGCTGCGTCGAGAAAATATGCTCGCAAGGAGGCTACAAGGACATTTACGCCATTTATTCCGGCGGAGACGACCTCTTCATCGTCGGTCCTTGGAGCGAGCTGCCAAAGTTGGCTTGCCGCATCTACGAGGACTTTAGAAAGTTCACCTGCGAAAACCCGAACGTAACGCTGTCGTCGGCAATCAGCATGGCGCCAGCCGTGAAATACCCGCTGTATAGGGTTGCGAGAGATGCTGGCGACGCCTTAGACGATAAGTCGAAGCGCATTGAAAACAAGGACGCCATCACATTTCTGGAAATGCCAATGAAATGGGAGAAGTTTAATGCGGTGACGGGCTTAAAGGACGAAATTATAGCTCTATTGGGCTTGGGCGTCTCTCGTTCCCTGCTTCAGAGGTTATACAATGTTTATGCAGAGTTTAGAAGGCAAAGCGAGAAATATGGAGAAGTATTGGCGAGGCATGATGACAGATATGGGCGGTGGAGGTGGCTGCTTGCTTATTCAATAGCGAGAATGCGAAGCGGCAATAGGCATGCGAATGAAAAGCTGGAGGAGTTGAAGATGGGAGTTTGTGAGAACATTGAATATTTAGCTGTAAGTGTGCGATGGGCAGAATTACTAACGAGACGTGAGCGTGTGGAGGAGGTGACGCCGTGAGCATTGTGGATGAAATAAAAAGAGATTTGGACGCAATCTTGGGAGGGGACAGCAAGAAACTCGTGGAGACTGCGGATAAATTTGGAAAGCACTTAAAAAATAAAGGGCTTAGCACGTCGCAAATACGAGCGATATTCACGAGGGTGCAGCGGTTACGGAGGTTTGACGAAAACACGCTGAACGAGCTAAATTTACTGCGCCCTAAGATGGCGTATGCCGTAGGGCGGCACAAGGGAAAGGTAAAAGACCTTCAAGACGTTTTAGATGAAGCGATTCAGAAAATCGACAACGAAACGAAGTTTAAGAACTTCAAAGAGTTTTTCGAGGCTATATTGGCATACCACAGGTATCATGGAGGTGACTGAATGGAAACGCCGCGTCTGCTCGGCAAGATCATAATAAAAGGAATAATAGAGGCGAAAACCGGGCTGCACATCGGCGGGTCGCAGGTGAAATTGGAAATAGGTGGTGTGGACTTACCTGTCGTGAGAGATTCACTGTCCAACAGACCTTACATCCCCGGCTCCTCGCTGAAGGGGAAAATGCGGAGCCTGCTTGAGAAGGCGAAGGGCAAAACGCCCACCGAGAACCTCGCAACTGAGGAGCATCCCATACGGATTCACCTGTGCAAGAGTCCCGAGGAGCTTCAGAAATGCGAGGTGTGCAAGATTTTCGGGATGCCTTCCAGCTCCCCTGAAAAAGGGCAAAAAGCGTTTAACGAGCCGACGAGGCTGATAGTGCGGGATGCGCCGCTGACCGACGAAATCGCTGTGGAGTTAGAGGGTTTGGAGTTGCCATACAGCGAGGTGAAGTGGGAGAACGCCATAGATAGGATAACATCGGCGGCGAACCCGAGGCAGGTGGAACGGGTGCCCGCAGGCGCCGAATTCGAGTTCGAGCTTGTTTACAACGTGTTTGAGGAGGCGGATTTGGAACTTCTTAAACACGTTTGCGAGGCGCTTTCGCTCGTCGAGCATGACTACCTCGGCGGGCATGGTAGTCGTGGCTACGGGCAGGTCGTCTTTAAGGACATTAAGATGTGGTGGAACTCAAGAGAGGATTATGAAAGCGGGAACATTGACGTTGCGGAAAAGTCGCCCATAAACGAGGACTACAACACGCCCTCTGCGATTTTAAAGAATTTTGACGGGATTAGAGAGAAAATCGGGATAGGCGGGGCATGACGAGCTTCATTCTGTGCAAACTCGTCCCAGACGCTCCGATGCATCTGGGCGAGAAAGAGGGAGTGCTGGAGGAGACTTTTGAGTACATTCGTTCAGACACGCTATTTAGCGCTATCTGCAATGCGTATCTGCTTCTTTACGGCAGGGAGGAGCTTGAGAGCTTGTTAGAGGGCTTCAAACTCGAACGCCCGCCGTTTTTGATGTCGTCAGCGTTCCCATACGCTGCGGACGTGCTCTTCTTCCCGCTGCCGAAGAACATAGACCTCTCCCCACATATTGACGTGAAAAAGGCGAAGCGTGTAGAACTCGTGTCTGAGAACATTTTTAAAGCCGCTCTGAAAGGGGATGTGGAGGATGTCATCAAAAAGGGCTACTGTTTGATGCAGGGCGGGCGTGTTCTGGTGACGAAGGAAGAGGCGGAACGTCTTAGGGATTATCTCGGCGTGCGAGTCGCTGAAGAAATAAGGATATGGCGGAAGAGAGAAGTGCCGAGGGTCGCACTAGACAGGAAGACCAACGCCTCCAACATCTATTACTTCGGCGAGGTGAAATTCAGCGAAAGCTGCGGGCTTTTCTTCCTGATGAAGGAAAGAAATGGCTTCAAGGGTGTAGAGAAGAGAGTGAAGGCAGCCTTGCGCCTCTTACGAGACGAGGGTATAGGCGGCGACAGAACCTATGGGAAAGGCATGTTCGAAGATGTTCGCTTTGACGGTATTTCGTTCGAGTGTGAGAGAAAAGATTTCTTCGTTACGCTTTCGCTGTATTATCCGAGGAAGGATGAGATTTCTTGTTTAAAAGATGCTTTCTACGATCTTGTGACGAGAGGGGGCTGGATATTTTCATACAGCGGTGTGAGTATGCGGAGGAGGTCCGTGCGAATGCTGGCTGAGGGTTCGGTGGTGCGTTTTGCAATGACGCATGAAGGTGGTGAAGATTTGCTGCACGGCGCCCTCGTTGACGTTACGCCTGCGGACTTCGGCTGGCATCGCATTTACAGGTATGGCTATGCGTTTCCCATACCTTTAGAGGTGGGCGGGCGTGAGCGACTTTAAATACGAGTTAGAGGTGCTTTCGCCGCTGCACGTCGGGAGTGGCGACTTGATAACGCCACTGGAGTATGTTGTAGTGGATGACAAGTTCTATCGAGTTGATATGAGCGCAGTATTCAGGGACGAGGAATTCAACGTTGAGGCTTTCATGGAGGCGGTGGGACGAGATGAGGAGCGCCTTCGCTTTTCAGACTTTTCATCACCTGAGTTAGGAAAGAGGTATGAAAGATATGCGTTAGCGTTGTCTGCCGCTACGGGAAAAGACCTTGAAAGTAGAGCTGGCGACGTTAGGGAGTTCATTAAGACCAAGGAAAGACCTTACGTCCCCGGAAGCTCGATAAAGGGAGCGATAAGGACAGCAATGTTATGGAATGCGTTAAAGGAAGACCCAGGAAAGCTCAGAGCGCTGAAAAATCATTTGCGAAGGCTAATGCGGCAGGACAAAGTAAACAAAAAGAAAGTGGGCGAATACATAGAAAAGCTGGTTTTCGGGAAGGAGCCGCATTGCGAAGTTCTGCGTGCGTTGCAGGTCTCAGATACCGAAGCAGCATCTATAGGGCGTTTAGAAGTATACGAAGTCAGGACGCTGACGACAACACCGAACGGGCACAGGTGGAAGGGTTTTTACACGTTTGTGGAGGCGTTGAAGCCGGGGAGTCGGCTGACGCTGCGTCTGAAGCTTGACGACTTCCTCATGCGAAGGGAAGTTGCAAGCGTGTTGGAAATCGAGGACAAGCTCTGGATGCTTGAAAAAATCCCGCAGGCGTGCAACATGCTCGCAAAATACACAATTGACGGCGAACTATGGTTTTTCAGGAAGTATGCACGTGAGCTTGCTGGCGTTTTGAGATTTTATGAAGATTTGCGCTCAAAAGTTGAGGCGTTGCTTTCGTCAAGCGGCGATGAGCGCTCTTTTCTATTCCATCTGGCATGGGGCGTGGGCTGGCACGGGATGACCGTCGGAAGCCTCCTAAAAGACGATGCCGTATTCTTCTTAAACCTTAGGAAGGCTTTCGAGTTAGGAGAAATTAGACTTTGCGGAAACTGCGGGGGTAAGATCAGAGGGAACTATTGCAGGAGATGTAGGAAAAAGCTAAGCCCCAGAGAAGTCAGGAAGATATATGTTCCAGAATTCCCGAAGACTCGCCGCATAGTGTTTGAAGGCGGAAAGGCGAGATATCCGCTGGGGTGGGTGGAGTTAAGAGTTCGTGATGGGTGAGGATGATGCGGAAGGCGCTTTTAATAACTGTTGGGACGGGGGTTGGAAACGACAAAGAGAAGGCAGTAGAGAGTTTGGCGAGAGGCATCGCTTACTCCATAAAAATTCACAATCCTGATAAAGTGGTGTTTGTTACGACTGCGGAGAGCGAGAGGGACACTCTGCCGAGGGTTTTGAGAGAAGTGGAGCTAGATAACTATGCGGTCAAGCGTCTGAGGGACTTCAGCGACATTGAGAGCATTTATGAGGATATTGTGAGCATCATGCGTGAGTTGCAGGATGAAGGTTTTGCGAGTGAGGACATAGTCGTGGATTATACGAGTGGGACGAAGGCGATGTCTGCAGGCGCTGCGATTGCAGGGGCGTTGTCCGAGGTGGAAACACTAAGCTACATCAATGGGAAAAGGGAAGGGGGGATAGTGGTGCGAGGGACGGAGAAACTGCTTCCAATAAGACCTTACAAGATTTTGATAGACAATAAGCTGAAGACGATAAAAGAGCTGTTCAACACGCACCAATTCGATGCATGTCTCAAGCTAATCGAGGATTTAAAGGCGAAGACCGCAAACAGCGAGGTTCAAGAGAAGTTGGCGTATTACGAGGCGGTGTGCTCTGCTTATTCCGCATGGGACAAGTTCGAACACGAGCGGGCATCTGAAATTTTAAAGGAAATAAAAGGCGAGTTCGCAGATAACAAGAAATTTCTCGGAAAGATGCTGAAATCAGAAGATAGGGAGCCATTTTTGATAGCTGACCTTTTGAACAATGCAAGGAGGAGGATGGAGGAGGGCAAGTATGACGACGCCGTCGCTCGTCTTTACAGGACGATGGAGTTAATAGCGCAATATGCGCTAAGGAAGAAATACGGAATTGACAGCTCAGACGTGGACACGTGGCATTTGAAGACGCTCGGTGGTGTAGGGCGGCGTGTTATGGAGAAGTATGAGGCATTAAAGGGCGAAGATGGCAGGATAAGGCTCGCCCTGAGACAGGACTATGAGCTGTTAAAGGATTTGGGGGACGAGCTGGGGCAGAGGTTTTCAGAGGACAATGAGATGCAAAATCTGCTCGGCAAGCGGAACGCCTCGATACTGGCGCACGGGCTGGAGCCTGTGAGCAGGGAGGACGCAGAGAGGTTGCTTTTGCGGGTTAAGGAGTATGCGGGCGTGGTTGTAAGCGATTTAGAGGGGCTGAGCACGCAGGCTGAGTTTCCGAGGCTGTAATGCAAGTGAGGATACTCGTTCTGACCATAGAGACCACGAAGCCCATAAAAGAAGACGGTAGCAAGCTTAGAGGGTTCATAGCGAACAAATTCAGAGAATATCCTTTATTGCATCACCACGTAAGCGAGGGGCATATCTACACAGATCCAAAGGTGCAGTATAAGGTAATAGAGGGGAATGCTATTATTTTGGGCATTGGGGAGGGCGTAGAGATTCTAAAGAGAATATCAGGGGAGATAGAAGAATTACAGCTTGGTAAGAGTGCGTATGGAGTGGCGGGCGTGAACATGATGCAAAGGCGTGTAGATTTTGGCGTCAGTCGAAGGAGCAACCAGTATAGGTTCATAACTCCGTGGCTTGCGCTGAGCCCTAACAATTACAGGAAATATAAAACAATAAAAGGGTGGAAAGAGAGGAAGGAATTTTTGAATGGGATTCTTGTTGGGAATATACTTTCTATGTGTAAAGGTCTTAATTACGTGGTGCGGAGGAGATTAGAGGCGCACTCACGCTTGGAAGAGCGTGTAGCGTATTATAAAGGGATACCTCATATCGGTTTTGCTGGCGAGTTTAGGGTAAACTTCAGGATGCCTGACTTCTTTGGTCTCGGGAAGGGCGTCTCCCAAGGCTTCGGCGTGGTGAAGGCGTTTAAATAATTTTACTCGTAGCAAACGTTTTTCAGAGTTTTTAAGGACGAAAGACTTATGATAGAGCGGCGGCTTCGCAATATAGTTATCTCAAGGTTTGGGACGAGCAAGGAGGGGGGATTAATAAAAATAACGACGAGCGACGGTGCGCACGTGCTCGTGTCACCGAGAGAGGTAGAGCAGATAATCATCGCAGGCGAATCCTCAATAACGAGCGGCGTGGTGCGGCTGATGTTGGAGAACGGAGTTGATTTGGTATTCGTCGAACATAAGCCCACAAACTTCTTTGCGAGGGTCGTAAGGAGCGATTATAACATGATAACCGCCCTCTGGAGGAAGCAAATAGCGATGAGTAAGGAAAAACGTCTGGAGATAGCGAGAGAGATCATAGACTGCAGCATATACAACAAAATACGGCTGTTGCAGAGCGTCGCAAAGAACAGATGTGTGGACTTTGAGGGAGAAATTGCGCATCTGGATAGCATGCGTGGTGCTTTACAGGACGCGGATAATGATGGTGCGCTGATGGGCATAGAAGGACGCTCGTGCGTATTTCGAGTGTTTGCGGCAGTTATTTCCTGAAGAGTTCGGATTTAGGGCGAGGAGCAAGCATCCCCCCTTGGACCCTATCAATTCGATGCTGAGCTATGGCTACACCGTCCTTCTGTCAAGGGTGGAGTATGGGCTGATGCTGGCGGGCTTGAACCCCTACGAGGGCGTATTGCACGTGGCATACCGGAACAGGCGGGTGCTGAGCTTCGACCTCATAGAAGAGTTCAGGCAGCCGATTGTGGACCGTGTCGTGATAACTCAGGTCGGGCAGAGGAAAATAAAGGTGGAGGACTTTGAGAGACGTCCTGAGATGTGTTACATGAAGGATGGGACGAAACGCAACTTTTTAGATGCTCTCTATCGGCGGTTGGAGGACCAATACACATACAAAGGGAGACGTATGGAGTTTCTGGATATAATCTTCGAGCGGCGTTAGCGAGGGCGATAGGGGACGATGAGCGTTATGAGGGCTTCAGATATAGGTGAAACGTATGCGGCGACGCCCCATCTATGTGGTCTATGACATAAGGGACGATAAGTTACGAAACGAGCTTGCGAGACGGCTTAGGTATTATGGACTGCACAGGGTGCAGTATAGCGTGTTTGCCGGCGCCGTTCCCCGAAGCGACAAGAACAGGCTCGTGGAGGAGGTGCGTAACATGGCGTTGG
>QMVQ01000043.1 GCA_003661185.1 Candidatus Alkanophagales archaeon
AAAAAACATGCAAGTAAAGCTCGTCGTTGACGGTAAGGACGTAACTCTGAACAAATTCGTGCAGGAAATGCTGGGCAGAATGCTTGCGGGCGCCGTTTCTGCGTTACATGGTGTCGAAGAGGACTGGAAACGCATCGAGTTGTTCGCATCTAAGGAAGAATAGCAACGCAGCCAAGCTTGAAGAAATGGGAAAAGCAAGAAGGGCAGCAGAAAGGAGGAAGGACGCATTTTACAGGATGGCAAAGGAACAGGGCTACCGCTCACGGGCGGCGTTCAAGCTTCTGCAAATAAACTCCAAGTTTAATGTAATAAAGAAGGGATACGCTGTAGTTGACCTCGGCGCTGCGCCGGGGGGCTGGCTGCAGGTCGCAAAAGAAATTTCAGGCGGCGTGGTCATCGGCGTGGACTTGCAGCCTATCGCAAAGATAGAGGGCGTCGAGACGCTACGCTACGACATCACGAGCGAGGATGCCTTTGAGAAAGTTAAGGAAGTTTTGAGGAAATTCTCGTGCGAGCACGTTGACGTTGTGCTTTCAGACGCGTCGCCGAACATCTCAGGCATCTGGAGCTACGACCATTTTCGGTCTTACGAGCTTTGCGAAGCCGCGTTAAAAATAGCCACGAAGCTTTTAAGGAGCGGCGGAAACTTCGTCACGAAAATATTTCAGGGTGAGGCTTACCGAGATTTTTACGAAGAAGTCCGCCGCAACTTCGCATTCACAAAGGCATACTCGCCGCAAGCATCAAGAAAGCACAGCGCCGAAATCTACATCATCGGAAAAGGGTTTAAGCTTAAGTGATATTCATGGACGAGAGAACACTGGTGAAGCTCGTTCGCTCCCTGAACAAGCACCTGCCAGAGCGGAGGAAGTCGCTCGCCACGCTTTTACGAGAAGGAACTCCGAGAGTTTACGGACGGGATGGCTCCCCCCACAGGTTCAAAAAGGAGGAATTGCGGCTGCTTGCGAGCATTTTGCCTGAGGAGCTGCACGAGCGACTTTTCCTGCCGATATACATAGAGTTTGCGCCGAACTACGGGCGGGGTGCCGCAAGAATACATGGCAAGCTCGAATGCGAGGTTGTCGGCAAGATTATTGGAAAAAACGTAAAGCAAAGCGACGAGATGATAATCTACAGGCCTGAAGTTAGAGAACTTCGCAAGAAGCTGCCGACGACCACGCAGTATGCATTTTTCTTCAGCTTTTAACGCCACATCAGCCAAGCCGCTTGCTACTACTCCTCAAACACGATTTTAAGTTCCCTGCTCTTCAAAGCATGGCTCCTTGAGATAAGTCCAAGCTCAAGCCTTGCCGCGTTCATGACGCCGCATGGAACGAGGCACGATGGCGTAAGATAATCGCCCGCAACTTCCATGATTTTATTTCTAGAGAAATGCATCACGTCCTTTATTCCCACCTCCCCTAAGGCTTCGTTGAACCGCTTCACGTGTTCGCAATCGCTCTTGATTTCTACCTTCACAGAGCTTCCGCTCTTCTCAGCTCTGATCACTGCCTTGTATCCGCATATCGGCATATCCACAATTACTTTCGTTGCCATGTTCTCACCGGTGCTCCGTGATGAAGTAAAAATTAAGAAAGTAGGATGTCAAGAGACCGAAGGAGCGTTTCGTCTTTAAGAGCCGCCGCCACAGCCCCGGAAGGACACGCCGCGACGCATGCGCCACAGCCCTTGCATAGCGTCTCGTCAACATGCGACACCCTTACAACAGTTTCTAAGACCGTCCCGTATGTTGACACGCCCACTTTCCGCTCCTCCAGCGAGATGGCAGCATTCGGGCAGACAGACTCGCAGACGCCGCAGCCACTGCAGGCACGCTCGTCCACGACGGAAACAACGCGCTGCACCACAAGCGCATCCTTCGAAAGGATTTCGAGCGCTCGCAACGCCGCTGCCGCCCCGGAGACTACGCACTCCTCAACAGTCCTTGGCTTTGCGGCAGAGCCGCAAACGAAAACGCCGTCAACAAGTGTGACAAGCGGCTTTAGTCGTAAGCTCGGATTTTCGACAGAATCAACAACGAAGCCATCTTCCGTAGGCAGCTTAAAGCCAACGGCGTTGGGCACGAGCGGCAGACAAAGCACCAACACGTCCGGTCGCAGCTCGATGTAGTCGCCGAGGAACTCGTTAAACGCTGTAAGCACGCCGTCTTCGAATTTCACGTCCCCGCTCTTGATGAAAACGACGCCTTTCTCTCTCGCTTCGTTGTAAAGCAGTTCCCAGTGCCCGTAAGCCTTAATGTCCTCGTAGAAGACGAAGACTTCGGCGCCGGCGTTCCTCGCACGCAATGCATTCTTTAAGGCAGAAAGACAGCAAAGCTTCGAGCAGTAGCCGACTTTTTCACGCTCAGCGCATAAAAGCATGGCGACAGTCCTCCCCTCTAAGTCGTCATAACACTCGAAGTCAAGCAGCGTCATCACGCTCTCCGCTTTCCATGCTTGCGGCAGCTCGCTCACGCCGGTAGCGACGATGACGACGCCAGCTTCTACTGCGGAGCCATCGCTGAGATGTGCCACGAAGTTCCCGACGGTGCCCTCAAGCGCTAAAACCTCGCCCTTCCGCACCTCCACACCTTCTATCCGCCTCTTCAGGTCGCTCAGCACCTCAGCCGCCGCTCTATCGCCGACACTCCGGAGCCTGTTGAGCATCCCGCCTATTTCCTCCTTTTCAACAAGGCATACATCGAAGCCGAGTTCAGAAAGCGTTGCAGCCGCAGAGAGCCCCGCAGGTCCACCGCCGACCACTAAAGCTTTTTTCACAACGGACACTTTTACGCTTTTCACCTCTGCAAAGCCGAGTCGCTCGATACCGAGCCTGACAAGCTCCCTCGCCATTTTCTCGTCGCCGCCGACCCATGCGCAACCCTCCCTAACGTTCACAATTTCAAGAAACGATGGGTCGAGCCCTGAACGGGCGCAGACACGTTTTAAGAGACGCTCGCAGAACCTTGGGCTGCAGCCGACGAACAATATGCTACGACGCTCTGCAGCGAGCTCTTTAACAGCCTTCACCGCCCCCTCGCAGCTTGACGCCATCCTCACGTCGCCGAATCTCCTTGTGAATTCAACGATACTCGCTGCAAACGGAATTTCGCCGCCGCAATCGCAAACGACGACGCCCAGCCCCCTGCCTTTTTCTAATGTTTCAAATCCTTCTTTCCCACGTTCCAGCCCTTTAGCGGCTTCTGCCGCAGCCGCAAGTGCGGTTATGACGCTCTCCTCAACCTTCAGCGGCATGATTGCGGCGCCGCCTGCAAAGATTCCCGAAACTGAGGTTCTTCCACGCGCATCCGCTTTGACGAAGCCGAACTCGTTGGTCTCGACGCCGAAACGCCCCGCAATTCCAGTAGAACGAAGCCCGACAGCGAGCACGAGCATGTCAAGCTCCAGCTCCTTGGTCTTTCTTCCTTCTTCGTAGCGGACGACGAGCTTACCGTCATGTTCCAGCACCTCCGCCACTCTCGTCCTGATGTATTTAACGCCGGCGTTCTTCAGCCGCTCTACGAGTTTGTCGTCCCTGCCGAAAGTGCGGACGTCCATGTAGAAGACGAAGACTTCAGCGTCGGGGTAACGGCTTTTTACGACCCAAACCTCCTTGGCGGTGTAGGCGCAGCAAGCCGCCGAACAAAGCTCGAAGTCCTTGCACCTTGAGCCTACGCACTGCACAAAGCCTATTCTCCTCGGACGCCGCCCGTTAATTTCAAGCTCGCCGCAGCCGCTTATCAAATCTTCAAATTCGAGCGACGTGAGCACGTTTTTAAGCTCAGGGCGGTAGCGACGCTCCGGCGTCGCGGTCTCGTAGCCCGTCGTCAGGAGAATACGCTCTGCCACAACTTCACGCTCCTCACCGCCGCTCGTCTGAAGCTTGAGCCTGAAATTTCCCTCCGCTCCTTCAACGCCCTTCAGCTCTGCTTTCTCGACAATTTCAATGTTTTCATGAAGCCTCGCCTCCATTAACAACGGGTTCAGCCCAGTAAGGCATTCCGCAAGCCTCGCCACATGCCCACCAAGCTTGCCCTTTTCGATGATGCAGACTTTTATGCCGGAGTTTGCGAGCGCAAGAGAGGCAGAAAGTCCTGCAACGCCTCCGCCCACCACCACAACTTGCGTCTTCAACTCCGCACTCATCTCAGCACCTTTCTAATAATCTCTCTCGTCGAGATGATGTTTTTGTGTAGTCCAAGTTTCTTCGGCTTTATGCCTAAGGTGAGACCGACGAGCTGCGTGAAATAGAGGACCGGCATTTTGAATTCCTTTCCGAGCGCTGCTTCGATATCCGGCTGCTTTGCATCGAGCATCAAATGGCAAAGCGGGCACGCCACCGAAATTGCGTCGGCGCCCGCCTTTTTTGCCTCCTCTAATATCTGTGCCGTCATTTTCAGCGGGATTTCTTCAGCGGTCATCAAAATCGGACCGCCACAGCACCTTGCCTTCAACGAAAACTCAGGAACGTCGGCGCCGAGCGCTGAAAGCAGCCTGTCCATGCTTTCTGGGTAATCGGGGTCGTCAAAGCCGAAATCTGAAGGGCGGACTGTCAGGCAGCCGTAGTAGGGCACAACACGCACGTCCAGCTTCTTTTTCGCCCTCGTCTTAATTTCCTCAAGGAAGTCGTTCGCAAGCACGTCGAGAACGTGCCGCACTTTTATCCTGCGAGCGTAGCTCGTTCCTATTCGGCGGCGCAGCTCCTCGTCCCTCAACGCATAATCCGTTCTTCCCAAATTGTAGAAACAAGCGCTGCATGGCACCACAAGGTCAAGTCCAGTCTTCTCCGCAAGCACTAAGTTCCTTGCGTTCAGAGCGTATGCGAGTAGCGGGCTTTCAACCTCTAGGGCGCCACAGCAGTTCCAGTCCTCAATTTCGACAAGCTCGACGCCCAACACCGAAAATACTGCACGCACCGACATATCGTATTCCTTCGAAGAGGTGTGCGACGTGCACCCCGGATAATAAGAGAACTTCTTCATTTGTGCTCACCTCCTGTTTCCACGCTGGAGGACGGCGAACCGCTGAACCTCTTGAAGACCTCCCTGACCTCTTTGACACGCTTTATTTTGTCAGGACGTAGTGCCACCTTGCCTTTTTTGAAGAGGCGCATGCCTATCCCCTTGTAAGAAAGGAACAGCTTGAAACCAAGCCCCGAACGCTTGGCAAACGTCCTAAGAAGTCCAGCTTCGTATTGCCTGCCATATTTAGCAACCATTTCAAGAAAGCACTCGTCAAATGCCGGCTTTGTGCTTTCGAGTTTTAAGCGACCTGCTTTTGCTTCCTCGGCGGCGAGTCGCCGCAACGCCAGCACGATTTCCGAAAAGCGGACGTCCTGCGGGCAACGCTCGTAGCAGTTCTGGCACGAAGTGCAGAGCCACAGCCCCTCCTCGTCCAGCACGTCCCTCAAGCCAAGAAGGCACTTCTCCACCACGAGCCTCGGGTTCCAGTCCACGAACTCAGAAATTGGACAACTAACGGTGCACGTCGAGCACTGGACGCAGCGCAGCAACCGCTCCGCCCCCAACTCGCCAACTACCTTGCCCCTAAATTCAGGGTCCACACGCATCGTCATTCGCTATGCCTCCTTGTTAGCCTATCTCGGCTCAAGCTCGTCCTCTTCGTATGTGAGTAGGGGTATTGGCTCCGTTTCGTCCCTTCCGGGCACATAATCGAAAAGCTCACGCACGCTTTCAGTCCCTACAGGAAAGAGCATGGTCAGCGGCAAATCTTTAGGACAAGCGCTCTCGCAAGCGCCACAGCCCACACAGCTCACGCTCACGTGATACATCCTGACGAGATGGAAGAGCAAGAGGTTCGCTGGCAGCCTGATGCCGCCCCGCAACTCCGCAATATTCAAAAGAGCATCGCCCATCGGCGCCCCTACTGGCTTCTCGAAAAAGCACTCCTTGCAGTAGCATATCGGGCACACATCCCGGCAGTTCTTACAGAGAATACACTCCCTCAGCACGTCAAGAAGCTTCTCGACGCTGTTAACCTCCGCTAACTGCCTCTTTATCTCTTCTTTTGCTTTCTGCACTTCCTCAAGCGACTGCGGCGCCCTCGAAACTCCCCGCTCTTTCAACGGCACACCGGCAGCTGAAAGCACTTCCTCGCCTTTCGGTGTCAGCGTCACAAAAAACGGCTTCTCAACGCCAAGCCTGACGTAAGCGATGTCGCCAAACTCCGCAAGTCGTCTCTCGCAAATCTTGCATGCCACTCTTTGATTCTCAAAGCCGCCCTTTGCCGCAAGCTCCAACGTGTCATAAGTGCCCTCGCAGTCCACGCAGATTAAAACGACTGCGTCCCTGCTAATCTGGTTCAGCTTCACAAGCTCGATGACGGCTCTCGCCTCGCACGGACGCACGACGGCGGCAACCCTTCGCTTCTCGCCGCTCAAAAAGCCCTTGAGGATGTTTGCGCAGTTTACACCGAAATAAGGTTCAAGAGTCGCATTTTTCAGCTTCTCTTCGCTCGTCACGAGCGTGTAAAAGACGCCGCCATTCAACTTCTGCGGCACGACTATGCCGTCGAGCGTCGGGAGAAGCGTCTTCAGCAGCTCCTCAAAGCCGAGCTCTGCAACTTTCATAGCAGCTCCTCCCTCAGCGGGTTCGGTCCGAGGGTTTTTGCGCGCTCAACCAGTTCCTTCATGACTTCTGCGAACTTTGCGCCCTCGGAGGCAGAAATCCACTCCATTCGCAACCTCCTGTCAAGTCCGAAGTTCTCCAAAATTTTCTTTAAAGCGTTGATCCGGCGTCGTGCGAAGTAGTTGCCCTGGATGTAATGACAGTCGCCGGGGTGGCAGCCGCCGATGAAAACTGCATCTGCGCCGTTCACCAACGCCTTTATCACGAATATCGGGTCTATGCGTCCTGAGCACATCACCCTGACAATGCGGATGTTCGGTGGGTATTTCGTTCTGGAAGTCCCTGCGAGGTCGGCGCCCGCATACGTGCACCAGTTGCACGTGAAGCCTACAACTTTCGGCTCGAATCCTGTTCCTGATTCCATTTCAACGTTTAATTCGTTTCAAGCTTTATAAATAATAAGAGCTTTTTCATTGCTGTTGTCAGGCTCCTCAATACGAGGCTTTACAGCATTCCAAGTTTCTTAAAAGTAAAAAGGCGAAAAGAAGGCAGCAGATGTGCTCCTTAGGCGGCTCTCCTAAGATTGTTAAGCAATCTTCCCTTTGACCAGTTCTGTGATTACGCTCTCACATACGACTACGGGGTGAACCGTCGGTCGGGAATTTAAGTCCCTGATCATATCGCCGTCGAGCTTGAGCTGGATTTCTACGGTGTGCCCGTAGAGCTTACTATTCTCACTGCACCATCTGAACCTCCCAAGGCGTGCCAAAGTTCTTCAGGTTGAATAAAAATCATCAGCCCCATCAGCTCCTTGGTTCTACAGGCTTGCTTCCCGGTCAGAGCAATTCTGTTATGTATTTTGTATCCTTCTTTATTCCCCCTTTCCTTGCGGCGTATTTAAAGTTAAAAACGCAGAAGGGGCAGGAAGTGACGAGGGTTTCCGACGGCGCCGCCCGCAGCACCTTCGCCGCCACTTCCATCGAGAGCTCTTTGTAAAGCGACCTTATTCCGGCGCCGGCGCCGCAGCACATACCATTCTCCCTGCTCTCGCTCATCTCTCTTATTTTCACCCCGCACCTTTCTAATATCCTCCGAGGCGCCTCATACAAACCTTCTTTCCTGCCCAAGCGGCAAGGGTCGTGATATGTCACTTCCATCTCCTTTTTCTCCAGCTTCATCCGCCCCTTTCTCATCAACTCGTCCAAAACTTCGACCACATGCCGCACTTCGACCTCAAATTTTTCGCCAAGGACCTTTGGATAATATCTCTTAAAACAGCGGTAACATCCTGCACATGGCGTGATTATCCTTTCTATACCCAATTTCCCGAAGCGTTCGGCGTTCTGCCTGAACACCTTCTCTGCCAAGTCCCGTAGACCCGCATCGTAAAGGTAAACGCCGCAACAGCCCTCATTCCGCAATATCATGAAGTCCACACCTGCACGCTTTAGGGCGAGATATGTGGATTTTGCGCTCTCCTTTACCAAGTATGAAGGGAGACAACCAAAGTAGAGTAATGTGCTGCTTTCCCCCTCCTCAAACTCCTCCGAGAGCCATTCCAACCTCTTTTCAGGGTCGCCGCCGACTGAGTTCCCAAGCTCCAGAATCCAACTCACTATGCGTTTGTGCCCCTCCAAAGGGGCAACGCCCCGCCTCACAAGCTCCGCCCGTGCAGTTTCCACGATACTCGTGACATTTACGACACTCGGGCACGCCACTTCGCACCGCCCGCATTCCGGACAATTGTAAATGGCTTCTATCATCTCCGGCGGGGCACTTCCTCCCTCAAATATGCGTTTCGCAGCATTTATGCGAGCGAGCGGTGAGAACGCCTCCTTACCCGTGGCTTCGTAAATGGGGCACACGTCCACGCAAAGCTCGCACCTCGTGCACTTTTCTATCTCCTCCATTCTCCCACTACCTACGCTCGGCACGCCTACACGCTCAAAAATCAAAGTCCCCCTCGCTCAAAGCTTCTGAAGCCTCGTCAAGCAACTTCCTAAATAGGTCCGCTGGCTTCACGCCGAGCGCTGCCGCATAGTGCGCAACTTCTTGCCCAAATCTTGCCATGCACTGCCCACCGCCCATTTGGCAATAAAGGGAGAGCTTGGCGCCCTCTTTTAGTCTTTCTACGACCTTTTTCTCATGTTCCGTCAGGGGTTTGCCCCGCTCTTTTTCGAGCCACTCCTCCATCGCACCCATATGTTCACGCCTCCAGCCTTCATGCCATTTTTTGTCTTCATGGTCTTCCGTCTTACGAAATTATTTCAAGGAGCGAGCTTGACTTTAACTTAATCCGAAGCGTGAGTTGCGGGCCATGGCAGGGGCTTCCAACTCAAACCGAGGAGTAAATAAAAAAAGACAACATCTGTTGTGGTGAATGAGATGAGGGTCACGAAGAACGTCTATTGGTTCCCGGAGCGAGGGCTGCTCGATGCAAACACGTATCTTATAGATGACGAGCTGACTGTTCTTATAGACCCGGGGTTACATAAATACGTGAAGCGTCTTGTGAAGGACATGCGGGGCGACGGCTTTGAGCCGCGGGACGTCGACGTAATCACGATAACGCACTTGCACATCGATCATTACGGGGCGGTGAGCGTTTTCAAAGAACTCTCGGGGGCGAAGATAGCCATCCACCCCATACAGAAGCAATACCTGCCGCTGGCGGGCGAAGTTTCGAGCTTTTTCGGCATCAAAACGCCTAAATTCTCCGAAGATTTCCACCTCGGCGAGCGGCTGAGCTTGGGCAGCGTGACGCTTGATATCATAAGGACGCCAGGGCACTCCCCAGACAGCATCTGCTTTTACTCCCCCGAACTCAAAATCCTAGTGAGCGGCGACGTCATCTTCGACAGGAGTGTCGGACGCACCGACCTCCCCGGCGGTAGCGGCGAAGAACTCAAAGCCTCTATAAACAAGCTCTCCACGTTCGACACCGAATATCTCCTGCCGGGACACATGAGCGTGGTTGAAGGCAAGAGAAATGTGATAAACAATTTTGAATTCGTCAGGAAGTATTATTTCGACTGGCTTTGAGGTCAGCTGCTCCACCTAAAGGGGGGTGGAGCTTGCCCGAATGCTAGGGCAACGAAGAGCTGACTAGGGGGCTCCGGAAGGAGCAGCCGCCCCGGGGGCTACAAGCACCCCGGGATGCGTCAAACGCCCCAGTCCCGGGCACTGCTGGGCTTGGCAGGCTCGGTGTTGCCGTCGGGCAACTAAGCCGCCGGGGCAACCCCGAGGGGCGCTAAACTCCTCATCGAGAGGAGGGTTATACCGTGCAAAACCCAAGAGTTCCTGTAGTAGGGAAGGAAGGGAAGCCGAGGATGCCGACGAAGGCATCAAGGGCGAGGAGGTGGAT